>DASUQJ010000100.1:0-19446 GCA_036280615.1 Nitrososphaeraceae archaeon | reverse complement strand
AGGGTAATCATTGGCTTAGAAGATTTATCATACAACAAGATTATTGTTGATACAGAAGAAACAACTGGTAACTTGGTTTACAAGGCAAAAGTTTACTCGTCAATTGTCGGATATCGTGCAAAATTGGAACTAATTATGAGACCAGACGGTTCAATTGTTGCCAAAATTCCAGGATCCCCTGTCGACATTCCACTTATTACGTTAATTAGGGCACTGGGTCTTGAATCTGATAAAGATATTGCAGATGGCGTCTCTCTAAATTCAATAATACAGGATGAGTTAGAACCATCATTTGAGAAAGCAGGAGAAATTGTGACCAGTAGGGATGCAATTGTCTACATAAGCAAAAGAATAGCACCCGGAATGTTGGAAGAATTTCAGATAAAGAGGGCTGAAACTTTACTTGACTGGGGATTGCTTCCGCATCTTGGAAAGAATCCTGAAAACAGAAACGAAAAGGCGCTCTTTTTGGGTGAAGCAACATGCAAACTTGTTGAACTTAGACTCAATTTGGTGGCGTCTGATGATAAGGACCATTACGGTAATAAAGTTATAAAATTTGCAGGTCAGATGCTAGCAGACCTTTTCAGAACAGCCTTTAGAAATCTTGTGCGAGATATGAAATATCAACTGGAAAGATCCGGTCAAAAACGAGGGATAAATGCGGTCGCTGCAGCAGTAAGACCAGGAATAATTTCTGATAAATTAAACAATGCCATTGCAACCGGAAACTGGGGAAGGGGAAGAGTAGGTGTTACCCAACTCTTAGACAGAACAAATTACATATCAACTATTAGTCATCTTCGCAGAATTCAATCACCTTTAAGCAGAAGTCAACCTAATTTTGAAGCAAGGGACCTTCATTCTACACACTTTGGTAGGATATGCCCTGCTGAAACCCCTGAAGGGTCAAACTGTGGTCTAGTAAAAAATATTGCTTTATCTTCCATAATATCAGTAAGCGTCTCTGTTTCAGAGATAATTGAAAAGTTGTACGAACTGGGCGCCCATCCTGTTGAAGAGGCTTCTGATATGTTGCGAAAAAATGGAACCAGAATATTTGTAGACGGACGCCTAATTGGCTACTACGATAATGGGCAACACTTGACTGATACTCTCAGAAGTTTAAGAAGGTCCGGAAAAATGCACGCGCATGTTGGGATATACTATTATTCAAACGAAAATGAAAATGCAACAAAGCGTCTCTACGTCAGCTGTAATTCTGGAAGAATACTTAGGCCACTTGCAATTGTAAAGGAAGGCAAGCCAGTAATAACACTGGATGTTCTTGACTTGATAAAAAGAAATATGAAATCCTGGTCCGACTTGCTATGGATGGGTATGATAGAATTAATCGATGCAAATGAAGAGGAAAATTGTTATGTCGCAATGAACTATGCCAGCCTTGAACCAAATCACACACATCTTGAAATTTATCCACCATCGATACTGGGCGTTGGAGCTTCCATAATTCCATACCCAGAGCACAATCAATCTCCAAGAAATACTTATGAAAGTGCAATGGCAAAACAGAGTCTGGGATTTTCCACACCTTTAATGAATGCAAGCACCTACGTAAGACAACACTTTATGCTGTATCCACAAATACCCGTTGTTACAACTAAAGCGATAAACCTTCTTGGACTGGAAGAACGTCCTACAGGTCAAAACTGTATTGTCACAGTATTACCATTTGAAGGATATAACATAGAAGATGCAGTAGTCTTTAACAAATCATCTGTAGATAGAGGTCTTGGCAGAACTTTCTTTTACAGGGTGTATGAAGCAGAAGCTAAACAGTATCCAGGAGGGATGAAAGACAAATTTGAGATTCCGTCATCTGATGCAAATATAAGAGGATACCGTGGCGAGAAATCATACAGGTTACTTGAAGATGACGGTGCTATAATGCACGAATCAATAGTAAATGGAGGAGACATATTGATTGGTCGAACTTCGCCGCCAAGGTTTATGGAAGAATACAAGGAATTTGAGGTAAAGGGTCCGTATAGAAGAGATACATCAATAGGTGTAAGACCTTCTGAGAATGGGGTAATCGATTCAGTTGTAATGACCCAATCTGTAGATGGAGGGAAAATGTACAAGATTCGAGTCAGAGACATGAGAATACCAGAAATTGGAGATAAATTTGCTTCAAGACATGGCCAAAAAGGCGTTGTAGGCATGCTCGTTCCACAAGAAGACCTTCCTTATACAGAAGATGGAGTAGTTCCAGATGTTATGATTAATCCACACGCATTTCCGTCAAGAATGACTGTCGGCCAATTCATGGAGTCGCTAGCAGGTAAATCTTCTGCCCTTCGGGGTAAAGTTGTTGATGGTTCAGCCTTTGTGGGAGAAAAGGTTAATGATCTTAAGGGAGTTCTGGAAAAATATGGCTTCAAAGCGACTGGCAAAGAAGTGATGTATGATGGACGTACAGGCAAAAAGTTTAATGCTGAAGTGTATGTCGGTGTGGTCTATTACCAGAAACTTCACCATATGGTAGCTGATAAGATTCACAGCAGAGCAAGAGGACAGGTTCAGATGCTTACGAAACAACCAACAGAGGGTCGTGCTCGAGGTGGAGGTCTTAGGTTTGGTGAGATGGAGCGGGACTGTTTGATTGCGTATGGTGCTTCAATGATGCTAAAAGACAGGCTTTTAGAAGAGTCTGACAAGGCTGAAGTAAATATTTGTGAACGCTGCGGATTGCTAGCCTATTATGATATCAAACAAAGAAGGTATGTATGCAGGGTGTGTGGTGACAGAGCAAAAATTTCTTCAGTGGCCATTGCCTATGCGTTTAAACTATTATTGCAAGAAATGATAAGTCTTAACGTTGCTCCGAGGTTAATTCCAAAGGAGAAGGTATAAAAATTATGGAAGTTGAAGATACTCTAAAAATTTTAGGCGGCATAAGGTTTAGCGTACTATCCCCTGTTGAGATACGCAAGTTCAGTGTAGTTGAAATCACTGCTCCAGAAACATATGATGAGGATGGGATGGCCGTCCAGGGTGGTCTCATGGACAATAGACTCGGAACATTAGAACCCGGACAAAAGTGTGGAACTTGTGGAAATACATCTGCCAACTGCCCCGGTCACTTTGGTCATATTGAATTGGCGGAAGCCGTTTTGCATATTGCCTTTGTGGATGATATTCACAAACTACTACTTGTTTCTTGCAGGTCATGTAGCAGAATAAAACTTTCGAATGAAGACCTAGCAAAATATAAGCATCTTCGAGATACAAAGGCTGCATATGCAGTAATTACTCTTGAAAATATCAAAGAGGAAATAATAGAAAAAGCCAAGAAGGTAAAGATTTGTCCTCATTGTCAGAAGGAGCAATATGATCTTGTCTTTACAAAACCTACAATATTTGTAGAAAAAACAGAAATTGGTGAAAACAGGCTGCTTCCAATTACAATCAGAGAAAGGCTGATGAATATTCCAAATGATGATCTCGTTTTATTAGGATATGACCCGGAAACGGCAAGGCCAGAATGGTTTGTTTTGCAAGTTCTACCAGTACCTCCGGTTACAGTTAGACCGTCAATTATTCTGGAGACTGGAATAAGATCAGAGGACGATCTTACTCATAAATTAGTCGACATTATCCGAGTCAATCAAAGACTTAAAGAAAGCAAGGAAGCAGGCACACCTCCTCTGATTGTTCAGGACTTAGTAGATCTACTGCAATACCATGTAACTACGTATTTTGATAATGAAGTATCTGGTATTCCACAGGCTCATCATAGATCCGGCAGGCCATTAAAAACACTGACTCAGAGGCTAAAGGGAAAGGAAGGACGCTTCAGAGGATCGTTATCCGGAAAGAGAGTAGATTTTTCCAGCCGAACCGTTATCTCTCCGGATCCCAATTTGACAATCTCCGACGTTGGTGTACCCGTTGATGTAGCAAAAAAACTAACAATACCGGAAACAGTTAGCGACTGGAACATTGAAGACTTGAAGAAAATGATAATTAACGGACCCAATGAATATCCAGGAGCCAATTATATCATCAGAGCGGATGGCGTAAAAATACGACTTGATTATGTTACTGATAGAAATATTCTGGCCGATTCAATTAGTCCTGGATACGTTGTAGAGAGGCACTTGCGTGATGGAGATGCGGTAATCTTTAACAGACAACCATCTTTGCATAGGATGTCAATTATGGCACATTATGTAAAAGTGCTGCCGTACAGAACATTTAGACTACATCCTGCTGTATGCCCCCCTTATAACGCAGATTTTGATGGCGATGAAATGAACCTTCACGTTCCACAGAGCGAAGAGGCACGTGCCGAGGCCGCTCTATTGATGAGAGTACAGGACCAGTTAATTTCTCCAAGATACGGAGGGCCAATAATTGGTGCAATAAGAGACTTCATAACAGGTGCATTTATTCTTACACAGGATAAGACATTTTTGAAAGAAGAAGAGTTTACGAATCTGGCATTGCTAGGTGGATATTCAGGACCTCTGCCTGAGCCAAAGCATCATGAGAACGGCAGAAAAATCTACACTGGAAAACAGCTCTTTTCACTCTTCTTACCAAAGGACTTTAATTTTGTTATTACCTCAAAATGGAACAAGGCATCGAAGGGCGAAGGCAAAGACGTTGTCATAAAGAATGGCGAACTGATGAGTGGAGTTATTGACAAGGCCTCTATTGGCGCAGAAGAACCAGATAGCGTTTTACACAGAATAGCCAAAGATTATGGAAATGAGGCAGCAAAGAGATTTTTGGATTCAATTCTAATTGTATTAAAAACCTATCTTACACATAACGGATTTTCATACGGCTACTCTGATCTCTGGTTGTCAGATGAAACGAGAGAAGAGATTAGTAATGTTATTCTCAAGGCATATGAAAAAGTATATGAATTAATAAAACAACACGATGATGAAACATTACCATTAACAAGAGGTTTATCACCTTCAGAAGCATTGGAACTCTATGTAGTAAACGAACTTTCAAGAGCACGTGACAGAGCAGGAAAAACAGCAGACCGTGCTTTTCCAGATGACAATTCGGGTGTCATTATGGCATCCACCGGAGCAAGGGGTTCAACGCTAAATATTGGGCAGATGACGGCTGCACTAGGCCAGCAGTCAATTAGAGGTAGAAGAATCACCAAAGGATATAGAGATAGATCACTTCCTCATTTCAAACCGAATGACGCTAATCCTGATTCTAAAGGTTTCGTAAAATCCAATTATAGAGACGGTTTAAGTCCACTAGAATTTTTCTTCCATGCTATGGGAGGTAGAGAAGGACTTGTCGATACTGCAGTAAGGACACAACAGTCTGGATACATGCAAAGAAGGTTGATCAATGCACTTGAACACATGAAGATCGAATATGATCAAACTGTTAGAGATCCTCATGGCAACATAATCCAGTTTGTGTATGGAGAAGACGGGATAGATCCAGCAAAAAGTGATCATGGTGATGCTGTAAATATTTCGAGGTTGATAGAAGGAGAATTACTGATCGATGAGGGCAAAAAAGCCACCGAAAAGGAAATTTCAGAAATTTTGAGTAAACATTCAAGAACTCTTAATCCAAAACTTAGAGAAAAGTTGTTACTATCTCTTAGTCAAAGCAAGATTAGCAGAGATGGCGGTAACAAAGTTATAAAGAAAACGATTGATCTTATCAACAGAGCAATGGTAGAACCCGGTGAGGCTGTGGGAGTTGTTACTGCTCAATCAATTGGTGAACCAGGAACTCAGATGACACTTAGAACATTCCATTTTGCAGGAGTTAAGGAAAGAAATGTCACGTTGGGCCTTCCAAGGCTAATAGAACTTGTCGATGCAAGAAAGAAGCCTGTTACCCCGACAATGGATGTATATCTCGACGAAGAACATAAAGTCTCAAGAGAAAAGGCTCTGAACGTAGCAAGAGAGATAATATTTACAAAGGTTGCTGATCTAATTGAAAGGAGCGAGACTGATTATTCTGGTGTACTGACATTCCATATTTCTAACTCAAAATTATCTGAGCGAGGCTGTTCAATAGAAGATATTATGGAAGTGCTAAAGGGGCCCAAGAAAAAATATGATGTTACTTTACAGGAAGCAAAGAAAATTATAAAAATTTCTATTTCAGGCGAACCCGACGCACAAACGTTACTGACAATGAAGAACAAACTATTGAATGCAAGAGTCAAAGGTGTACAGGATATCGAAAGAGTAACAATAGTGAAACAAGATGAAGAATGGGTTATTCAAACTGCTGGTTCAAATCTGTCCAAGATAATTTCAATAGGTGGTATCGACACTTCAAGAATTACAACAAACAATGTTTATGAAGTTTGGCAGACTCTCGGAATAGAAGCCGCAAGAAATGCGCTAATTAAGGAAATAACTAATACGTTGGAAGAACAAGGACTAGAAGTTGACATGAGACATATAATGCTTGTTGCTGATCTAATGACTTCAAAAGGACATTTGCAGCAAATCGGAAGACACGGAATTGCCGGTACCAAGACTTCGGTACTGGCACGTGCTGCTTTTGAAATTACTGTACCCACCATAGCAAAAGCATCTTTGGAGGGACAGGTAGAGTCCCTTAAAGGCGTAACAGAAAACGTTATAGTAGGAGCCACTGTACCTATTGGTACGGGTATGGTTGATCTATACATGAGTGTGAAGGATGATAATGAAAAATCTCGAAAAAACAATCAAGGAAGCAATTAGTTCTAACAAATGCAAAATAGGAACCAGGGAAGTAATGGGTTCTATTAAAGGGTCAAAATTATTAGTTCTTTCAGACTCATTAATGGACATGGATAAATCAAAAATCTTGGAGGAAGCAAAAGTTGCACAGGTACCAACGTTACATTATAATGGTAATTCAGTTCAACTAGGCAGATTGTGTAACAAGACGTTTAGAATCAGTGCGATATCTCTCAAAATTGGCAACGATAAGGAAATTCAGGAATTACTAAATGAATTTGGAAATAAATGATACAAATGGTAGATTGCTGTTGTTTTGAGAAATTTTCAGACTATTGAATTAAATGAATGACTGCAAAATGGAGAACCAAATTTCAAATCCGTCAAGCAAATTTATTGTAGTTGAAGTATTAATTTGACTGAAAAAATCAAACTAACTTCTGGAGAATTAAGGTTAATGTCTTTGTTTCAAAATATTACTGGTGCTGTTGCACGCGATTGCGTTGTTGACGAGAAGATGGATAGGGTAATTTTCATTGTAAATAAAGGTCAGATGGGTCTGGCAATTGGAAAAGGCGGGGCAACAATAAGACAGCTACAAGGAATTGTTACTAAGAAAGTTGAATTGGTTGAATACTCGGAAGATCCTTCTGCTTTTTTGGGGAACGTCCTTAACTCGGATATGATAAACGAGATAAAGATTAATAATAGATTCGATGGTTCAAGACAAGCTGTTGTGGTAGTCGATTCAAAAAAGAAAGGCATAGTAGTGGGTAAGGAGGGACGTAATGCTGAGAAGGCAAGAATGTTGGCAAAACGATATTTTCAGATTTCAAACGTTATGATAGTGAGTGAAGATCATGCTCAGAATAATTGAGGTTAGATGGTAATTGGCAAAATCGCCCCTAGGACTCTTTTCTGGAAGAGTCTTAAAATCAAAAAGAAAAAGGATGAGATGGTCAAACAAGTACTATAAGAGAAGAATGTTGATGCTCGACAGAAAAGCAAACCCGTTGGAAGGAGCTCCACAGGCAAGAGCAATTGTTCTAGAAAAAGTTGGAATTGAATCAAAGCAGCCAAACTCTGCTGTGAGAAAGTGTGTTAGAGTCCAATTAATCAAGAATGGAAAATCCATTACGGCATTCCTTCCAAGAGATGGTGCTCTAAATTATATAGATGAGCATGACGAAGTCTTACTAGAAGGAATTGGAGGTTCAATGGGTGGTGCTATGGGAGATATTCCTGGAGTTAGATGGCAGGTTTTCAAAGTAAACGGAGTATCACTTATAGAGCTGGTCTACGGAAGAAAAGAAAAACCGAGGAGATGATTTGAATGGTTACAAAAGAAAGTGTCATGCTGTTGTTTAACAAGTGGAATACAGATGATATTGAAATCCAGGATTCAGGTCTGAAAAATGTCATTGCATTAGATCATGCAATAATTCCTATTAGCTTTGGAAGGCATGAACATCAACGATTAAAGAAAGCAGAAGTCCATATTATTGAAAGACTGGTAAACAAACTAATGCACTTTGGCAAGAAATATGCGAAAAATACTGGAAGAATGGGAGGTAAAAAGGGCAGAATGATAAAAACTGTGAAAACTGCACTTGACTTAATCTATCATGAAACTGGCAACAATCCCGTGGAACTGCTAATTAGGGCAATTGAAAATGCTGCGCCTAACGAAGACACCACAAGAATCGTTTATGGTGGTGTTGTATATCACGTCTCAGTTGATGTGGCACCGCTAAGACGCATTGATCTTGCACTCAGGTTTATCGCAGAAGGAGTAAGAGAATCGACTTATTCAAATCCAAAGACTATCGAAGAGGCTCTGGCAAAAGAGATCATTTCGGCCTCAAAAAATTCCATGGAAAGTCATTCTGTAAAGAAGAAGAATGAACAAGAAAGAATTGCAATGTCTTCAAGGTAGCGGTGCTTGCTCTGCTAAATATTAATCGCGAATTTTTTAACCTCTAAATTTCCAAGTAATATATTTATGCTGAAAGTTAAATAACGACGGAATATTCTGAAAGAATTGTAAATGAGTGCTAAAGAAAATAAAATTTTTTCAAAGGTTTCATTATTGAGCACTAAGTCGGGTAAGAAAATAATAAAACAGATATTATTACAGGAACAAGGGTATAAACAATATAGGAAATACAAGGACCAGTCTGAAAAGGAATTTACGGAATTTACAAAAAGATTTCTACTATCTTTGCATCAAAAACTGATTTCAGATCCAAATCCAAAATCAACAATGAAAAAATTTGTAGACGAGATAGAAGCAAATGATTTATCGTTAGATGACTCAAAGATAGACTCGGTAAGGGATAGGCTCTCAAAACCAGATGTCTTGGCCGATAGGGTACAGAGAATACTGAATTCTAACTTTGTAAAAATGACCTTTCCTGTCCTCACCGCTCTTATTGACTGTGCTTCAGATTTCTATAAAGAGCCTATTTCTAAAGAGGTAAGGAACTCTATTGTTGATGGGCACGTAATTGCCATTGACCTTAGTGAACCAATGGACAGGATAATGGACGCAGACGAAGATATCGAATTTCTAGATGATTACAAGCTGATGAATCCCTATATCCTTGAGATAGCGCGACAAAAGATCTCCATCGGAGGCGATGCAGTACTAAAGGCTTTTGAAGATGGATTTAAAGATGCAAGGATTGGACAGTATATTGATGCCAGGCTAAAATTGAAGCCTGAATCTATAAGTGATGAGAATATGATCGGGTGTTATAAAAAATATCGAGCGGTCATGGGAACAGCGGGTAGAAACATGGCATTAAATCTCCCTCCTCTCAACGATATCTTTCATTTGGGTATGGCAAAGGCAGCCGAATGTGTTGGATGTGGCAATGAAATGGAAGATGCAATAGTAAATGGAGGAATAAAAATTCCATCATGGCCATTATACTATTCCATAGTTACAAAAAATGTTGAAAAGGCATTTGAACTTACATTGGATAAAAGCGAAATCTATCTGGATGAAGCAAAGATGGCATTGAAGATGTTACCAGATGAGTTGACAATAAAGCCTTTCTTAAAATTCCTATTCCTGACAGTGAGTCATTATAATCAATACTGGTTTAATGAAATGAAACGTAGAGACTTGTTCCCATATTTCCAAAAGAATCTCTCAATAAGTATCAAAAATTCCAAGTGACACTAATAATATTATTAAGATGTTGGTGTTAATTTGTGATCCACCCAAAAATATCAGAATTTGTTGGAAATGAAAATTCTCGTAAAAAAGTATTGGAATGGTTAATTAAGTGGTCAGATGGATCAAAGCCTCTATTACTTGTAGGACCACCAGGTGTCGGTAAAACGTCCTTTGTTCATGCATTATGTCGCGAATTTGATATTGATCTGATTGAATTAAATGCAAGCGATACTCGTAATAAGAACTTGCTTGCTCAGGTTATTTTCCCTATCTTTTCAAATGCGAGTCTTACTGGAAAAAACTTTCTCCTTTTTCTAGACGAGATAGATGGAATTTCAAATAGGGAAGATTCAGGAGGACTGGATTTTTTGCTAGATCTATTCAAAGAACCCTCAATAAGGGTAGTTATGGCCGCAAACAAGTCAAATGAGGCAATAAAGAAAATTTCAAAAGTATCAAAAACAATCACATTCTCACCAATCCCTCCAAGGCTATCAATGCTTTATCTGGATAGGATTCTTAGACTTCAAAGCTCTTCAATGAAATTAGAAGACAGGATTGCAGTAGTACGTAATTGCTTTGGTGATATTAGGTCGCTTCTGAATGCAGCACAGATCATGAAGGCGGGATATACAACCACGAAAAATCCGGTACTTGATATTGATATTGAAAACATGATAAACCAATTCTTTTCTTCAACGACTTTTGAAGAAGCACTGGATGTCATTCAGAGAGCTGATATATCCTATTCGGACCCCAGATTTGGACAGTCTTCTGAAGATAGACGCAAAGACATACTCGCTGGTTTTTTTTCAAGCATTGTCATGTCAAAGACTGATATCCCCACCGTCACTTTACTTTTAGACCGACTATCAGAGCTCGATGTAATCTTGGGCAGATCTCTTGTTATGAGAAACTGGAAGATATTGAGATATTTCCCACTGATACTAACTAGATCTTTATTTTACGAGTCCCGGAATAAGTATATTCGATACAATAGATATAGCATAGGCTTTGAGCACATGGGCATTTTTTCAAGGGCACAGGGATTGAAAAAAACGCTACGAATCCTGGCACAATATTTCCATACTTCAAGAAGTACTTTTGGTTCTTTTTACTTTGAACCTCTGAGACAGATCCTGACCCGCACAACTGAGTATGAGAACTTGATTAGAAGTACTATTACATCAGAAAAAGAAGCCGATGTCATGGTCAGGGAAATATCACGAACAGAAGAGATAGGTCGCAGATAGCATTTAACGACAAAATAGAATACGGTTCTGAAGCCAAACGACAAATTCTGGAAAAATATCAGAAATAATCTACACACTGATAATGGGTAGATCCAGTTCTTTTCCAATCAAATAGAAAAATATTAAACCCCCAAAAATTCTCTATTTCTTATGTCTAGCGAGTACGAACAGAACGTTGGAAAGCTCCTCGCCGAAAAAATTGAAAAGTATGAATTAATGAAAAATGACCCCGGCGTTGCAAAGACCCAACTCGAAAGTCTTTTGTCGGAAATAGAATCGTTAGAGTCATTGTATGATAATTACAATCTAGGCATGAACTACTTCCGGCGAGCCAGAGGCGGAAGAACAGGTTTGAGGGAATAAAATCCTCATCTGTACCATCAATCAATAAATATTGGAAAGTACATATCCCTGTCTAGTTAGGAAGTTATAGACTTAGCTATAATGAATTTATATGCGAATATATGCTGTTTAAAACTGTTATGCATGATGAAAAGATAAACCGCCTACACGAGATGAAAAAAAAAGCAGAGATAGGAGGAGGCCAAGATAGAATTGATGCTCAACATACAAAGGGGAAATTAACCGCAAGAGAACGACTGGATTTACTTCTGGACAGTAATTCTTTCATCGAAATAGACAAGTATGTGGTCCAAAGATCTACGGATACAGATTCGACAAAATACTATGGTGATGGTGTCATTACGGGTTTTGGTACTATCAACGGAAGACAGGTCTTTGTTTATGCCTATGATTTTACAATTTTGGGTGGTTCTCTTGGTGAAATGGCAGGCAAGAAAATCGTAAAACTAATGGATCATGCAATAAAGGTTGGTGCACCGCTCATAGGGATTTTAGATTCTGGAGGAGCAAGAATCCAGGAAGGTGTAATGAGTCTTGATGGATATGGTGATATATTTTTTAGAAATACTATGGCTTCTGGTGTAATCCCCCAAATAACAGCAAGTATTGGTCCGTGCGCCGGTGGAGCAGTTTATTCACCTGCGATGACAGACTTTGTCATAATGGTTGAAAATATTGGTCAGATGTTTGTTACAGGCCCCGAAGTAGTAAAGGAAGTTCTCAGCCAAGAAGTGTCTTTTGAAGACTTGGGTGGAGCAAGAACCCATTCAACTAAATCAGGGGTTGCCCACTTTGTTGCAGAAAACGAATACGAATGCATGGACAAAATAAAAAAATTGATTTCATTTTTGCCTCAGAATAACCTTGAAGTTTCACCTGCTACTGAATCACAGGATGATCCAAATAGAGTTGAACCAGAATTCTCAAAGATATTACCGGAAAATCCTTATGAACAGTACGACATGAAGCAAATTATTAAATTACTAGTCGATAAAGGCGATTTCCTTGAAGTGCATGAACATTTTGCGGAAAATATTCTAGTCGGTTTTGCAAGAATTGATGGTAAAGCAATTGGATTTATTGCCAATCAACCCATGTATCTTGCTGGTGCACTTGATATAAATTCATCAACTAAAGCAGCTCGCTTCATTCGCTTTTGCGATTGTTTCAACATCCCAATTGTTACTCTCGTTGATACCCCTGGCTACATGCCGGGGACAGATCAGGAACATAATGGTATAATACGACATGGTAGCAAGTTGCTATATGCTTACTGTGAAGCATCTGTCCCAAAGGTAACATGTATTATTGGAAAGGCTTATGGTGGTGCATACATTGCAATGGGCAGCAAGAATCTTAGGGCGGACATAAATTATGCATGGCCAACCGCAGAAATTGCTGTTTTGGGTCCAGAGGCTGCTATAACAATCGTTCACAGAAAGGATCTCAAGAATTCAAAGAATCCAATTGAGATCAAAAAGAAATTGGCAAAAGAATATCGCCAAAAGTTCGCAAATCCATACATTGCGGCAGAAAAGGGAATAATTGATCTAGTTATTGACCCGATTGAAACTAGGATAATGATTGTAAAGGCTCTAAATATATTGCAGAATAAGAGGGAATCAAGACCGGTTAGGAAACATGGTAACATCAATCTTTAGGGGAGATCTGAAATGGGAAAATTAATCTCAAGTATATTAATTGCGAATAGAGGCGAGATAGCACTAAGGGTGATTAGAGCCTGCAAAGAAATGAAGATAAAATCTATTGCACTTTATTCGGATGAGGATCTACGATCTAAACATGTGAAGAGTGCCGATGAAGCATACTATCTCGGTCCCCCAACACCGACTAAAAGTTATCTTAACATTGACAAGATAATTGAAATTGCTGAAAGTGCAGGCGCTGAAGCAATTCATCCGGGATATGGATTTCTTTCCGAAAATGAGACCTTTGCAGCAAAATGTGAAGAAAGGGGAATCATCTTTATTGGTCCGACAAGTGAGGCTATGGCGCTTACTGGTGATAAAATGAAGTGTAAAGAAATAATGAAAAAAGCAGAAGTTCCAACAATACCAGGTAGCGATAATATCTTGGAAGAAGTTGACAAGGCCGTTGAGATTGCTCAAGAAGCTGGATATCCCGTTCTACTTAAATCTGCATACGGTGGCGGTGGCAGAGGTATCCGGTTTGCAGACGACGAAAAGAAGCTTAGAGAAGAATTTGAAATGGCAGCCGCTGAATCGAGAGCGGCGTTTGGTAAATCTGGACTGTATGTCGAAAAATTCCTGCAAGGAATAAGACACATAGAGTTCCAACTCGCTAGAGACTCCAGTGGGAACGGCAGACATCTATTTGAACGAGAATGCTCCATACAAAGACGTCATCAAAAGTTAATAGAATTTTCTCCATCTTCTGTCGTAGATAAGAAAACCAGAGCAAAGATAGGAGAAATAGCTGTTAGGGCCGCAGAATCAGTAGACTATCTTAATGCAGGGACTGCTGAATTTTTAAGGGATGAAAAAGGTAACTTTTATTTCATTGAGGTCAACTCACGTCTCCAGGTTGAGCATCCTGTTACAGAATTAGTCACAGGCATTGACCTTGTTAAACTGCAGATTAGAATTGCTTCTGGTGAGGAGATTCCATTTAAACAATCCGATCTCATTCTGAACGGTTCAGCAATAGAATGCAGAATAAATGCTGAAGATCCATTTCATGACTTTGTGCCATCAGTTGGACTTGTACCAGATTGCAATCTTCCTTATGGACCTGGTGTTAGGGTGGATACCTATTTGTATCCTGGATGCAACGTGTCAGGCTATTATGACTCTTTGGTCGCAAAATTGATAACATGGGGACAAGACTTTAATGAAGCAAGAGTAAGAATGTCCAATGCATTGGATGAATTTGTGATAGAAGGAATAAACACCACTATTCCTCTATACAGAACAATAATGGATGAGAAGAACTTTATTAATGGAAATATCTCCACAGATTACTTAGAAAAGTACAATATGTTAAATGTAATGCAAAGTGAACTCAAAGAAAAGTACCTAAAGGAATCTGATACCGCAATCGCCGCCGCTCTGCTTTTTTCAGAATATCTGAAGGGACAATACAGTGCAGGAAATTCATCAAAAGAGCTATCTTTGTCTAACTGGGTAAGAACAGGAAATATTGAAAATGGAATTTAAGATAGATAACTCAGATAACATACTATCAGGTTCAATTAACGAATATAGTGGAAATGGCAAAATGGTTGCTACTATAAATGGTAAAGAACATTCTATAAAAATAGTCGGTCTCAAAAATAGTATATTGGAATTTATCTTAGATAATTCATATAGAACAGCCAAGATACTAGAATTCGGCAGCTCTCATATCAAATTGTTAATGAATGGGGAACAAATTATTCTCAAGAAGCATTCAAAATTAACTGAAATTTTGGAAAAATCCATGGCATTAGGTGGATCTTCGTCTGGAGAAAACAAGCTCTTAAGTCAAATTCCAGGTAGAGTCGTATCCATTATGGTAAAGGCAGGTGACCAAATAAAAAAAGGAGACTCTGTAATCGTACTTGAATCTATGAAGATGCAAGTTGCTGTAAAGGCTCATAAAGACGGTCAAATTAGAGACACAAAAGTAAAAATAGGCGATACTGTATCAAGAAACGATATTGTGGCAGTGATAGAATAAAAGAACAATCTTGTATTGGATATTACTCAAACACGATTTGGAATCTGCATTTCAGTTATTGATTTCTTTTAGTTTACTTTTAATTTCATCATAATTTGGCTCAATCAGTGGGTTGTCTGAAACCCAAATATACTTAATTATTCCCTCTTTGTCTAGTAGGAAGACAGATCTTTTTGCCGCATTGTAATCCTTCAATGGTCCAAGATCCTTCATTACTATACCATAGTCACTAATTGTTTCTTTCTTGTAATCACTCAAAAGAGGGAAATTCAGGTGTCTGTTTACTTTGAATATTTTATTTGCGAATGGACCATCTACTGAAATGCCTAATACTGCTGTATTATTATTTTCAAATTCGCTCAGAGAGTCTCTGAAAACGCACATTTCAGTAGTACATACTGGAGATTCTGCGGCTGGAAAGAATGCCAGTAACGTATTCTTGCCTCTAAACTCTCTAAGTTTATGCATGCTCATGTCAATATCGGGTAATTCAAAATCTGGAGCTACATCTCCTTCTCTTAGTTTTGCCATGTCTTTTTTTGTAATTTGCTCAATGTTAATCTTTCTATCAAAATCAATCATTCAAATAGAATTGGAATTTGTGCCGACTTGTTCTAGATCTAAATTTTTTTGTTGCTCGAAGGAGTATTGATATTCTCCTTGCTTTTGTAACCTGATAGATCTAACGCTATATGTTTGAATCCCAAGTCTTTTAATTTTGAATCTATTTCTGAGAGTTTAACCGTATCAAACATATCTTTTATTTCTCCTTTACCAACTTCAATTCTTGCGATGTCTTGATGATCTCTGACTCTTACCTGTTTGACTTTGAAAATGGACTTGACCAATGATTCCGCTGTTTCTATTCTTTTTAGTTTTTCAAATGTTACGGGCATTCCATGGGGTATTCTTGAAGCCAAACATGAATTTGAGGGTTTGTCATATACTGATAAATTATTTGATTTAGCAATATTTCTTACCTTTTGCTTGTTTATGCCTAGTTCTACAAGAGGACTTCGGATACCATTTTCTCTCAAGGCTTTGAGTCCTGGCCGATAATCAGTCAAATCGTCTGTATTTGTACCATCTACAATCAAATGTACCTTCATTTGTCTAGCTTCCTGCAACAAATGTGTTGACAATTCAGTCCTACATTGATAACATCGTAATGAATCATTCTTGACAAATTCTATATTATCTAACTCATTATATTGTATTATTTTATGTTCAATGCTTATCTCCTCTGCAATTTTTTTTGCAGACTTTAATTCTTCAGCAGAAAGAGTATTATAATCTGCAGTAATAGCAATTGCGTTTTTGTCTAATGCTTTCTTTGCCGCCATAGCAACAACAGCACTATCTACTCCCCCCGACAATGCAATTATGGCCTTTTGATTCTTATCATGAAACCATGATACCAATTGTTGAAAAAATTTATCCTCCAAATTCAATATCACTTGTATTTTTCTATTAACTCATGATATACTGTATCAAAGACCTTCTTGTAAGGAATTTTTAGCACTGTTGAAATATTTTTGATGTCGTCATATTCTGGCTTTACGGACTTAATTGATCCATTTCCATTCTTTGAAATCTTAATCTTGACTTCAAATTTGCGATTCTCAATGGCTATGGGAAGAGTTACGAAAGATCTAGATGTTGTTATTCTATTTACTTCACTTACTCTGCATCCAAGGGAACCTGTTTCACTTAAAAGAATTTGAATAAGAGCATCTCTGGAAGTCTTGTCTGCCAATACTTTGACTACAAATGAGGGTCTGTTTTTTTTAGATATACCATGTAGCACAGTAACGTCCTTTGCATTATTTGCGTAGAGGACATCTATCATGTTTCCGATTATCTCACCTGTAACATCATCAACATTAGTTTCAAGTTCATAGACACTTTCAAAAGTATAATCCAACTTTAAATTTGAATTTCCAATGACTAATCTTAGTATGTTCGCAACATTTTTAACCTCTTTTTGTCCACCACCATTTCCTATTTTTTCAGGTGTGATTGGAGGATACTGAGAGATATGTTCCGAAGCTAGGTTGACCAGCATAGCCGCACCGGTAGGCGTAGTAAGCTCTCCATTAAGTTTACCAGGTACCAGTAATATTTGTCTATCACCTAAAATCTCCAAAATTGCATTCCCTGGATTTGGAACTATGCCGTGAGAAAATTCTAATAATCCGTTACCAACAGCCACATCAGTAGTATAGAATTTTTTTGAAAGGAGGTTCAGATTATCCAAGGCAACAGCCGTACCTATTAGGTCTGCCGCAGTATCAATAGTCGAGACTTCATGCAATCGGACGCTGGTATAACTACTTCCATGAATTTTTGATTCTGCTTGAATTATCTTTTTCAGGGAATTGAGAACAAATGATTTAGCAACATTTGATAAATTCAATGAATCGCTACAAGCGGCAATCGCTCTGTATACTTCACTTCCTATTCGTGAATTTGCTGAATCCGTATAATCAAACAAAAACTTGGTACATGAAATTCCACAAGAGCTAGTTTTTACAAAGTCTGCATTGCGTATTTTGGATCCTTTAAAATAATTCTGGCAAACGTAAATGGAATCAATAACTTTTTTTTTATTTGCTCCAACGTCAATTAGACTGCTTAGAAGCATGTCGCCAGAAATTCCAGCAATTTGTGAATCAATAATTACTATCTTGGCCATATAAATGAAAAATCTCTCTACTATATCCTATTTATATAATTTAAAGATTGTTGTTTATTACCAATTTAGATTGACATTTTTAACATAGAAAACAGAAAATAATTAAACGATGGAAATAAATTCGCAATAGTATTTCACGCAGTTGTTCTTTTTTAAATTACCAAAAATATTTGATACTCTGTTTAGCACTATTAAGGATTGCAATTGCCTATGACGTTATCATTAATTGTAGTTTGCACAGATTCTGTTGCGACTGCTAAATCATTTTTAATAATTGACATATTCTATTAGGTTGCTAATAGAATTGAAGTTACCCACTTCAGTCAAAATGTGAGCATCACTACCCAAGTGAAAATTTACATTATTATTTTTAAATATTCTTAACCATTCCATAGGAGGCCTGCGATATTTCGCGTTTATCTCTACAGTCTTATAATTTAATTTTAATAGTTGTGATAATTCAACTAGTTCATCGTCTGTCAAGTCAAATGATTCTTCAGGGGCTAAATGACCAATAACGTTAACATATGGTAAAGCAATTACGGATTTCAACGCTGAGAGCCAATCTTTTTTATTGTTATACTTTGTATGAAAACTTGCTATCAGAAAATGACCTTCATATTCGGTTGGAAAATCAACTGTGCCATCCTTTAGTATTTTTGCTTCAAAACCAGAAATTATGGTTGTCTTGGTTCCAGATGATACAATTTTGTCGATTTCCTCCAAATATCTTGGTATCCAATCAGAAGTCTTTCTAACATGTTCTGTGAAGGCCAAAGTATTCAAGTCAATCTTTTCTGCATATCTTGTTACTTTTTCAATCGATAACTCCTGAGGTGAATGATCATTATAGTTGCTATGGACATGATAGTCTTTCTTTAAGTCGAGCAAGTACCCTATTGATTATCTAATTACATATTTAATTTGTTTTGAAATCTTAAATGAATAAGCAAATCGAAGATCTCTCAAAATTTTTATATGATACTAAGCAAAATTTTAATTGGGTTAAGGAATACCGCTTGAAAGGAGTCTCAAATTCCGCTATTTTAATTCCGGGTGCTTCTGCACCGGCTGCAATTAATACCATAAAATCTCTGAAAATGGTAAAATATCCAGTAAGGATCGTCAGCTCCGATACAAATCCTGTTTCGGCGGGATTTTACATGTCTGACGCCCATGAACTGTTACCAGAAATAGAAAGCAAATTATATTTAACTCGGCTATTTGAAATAATCACAAAACATAAGATTAGTGTTCTTATGCCATCTTCCGGGTATGATATCTACCATTTTAGTAAGAACATGGAAAAATTATTGAAGTTGGGGGCATTACCGGTGGTAAGTGATGAAAAGACTATGGAGACATGTAGAGACAAGATGCGGACTTTTGATTATCTTTCGAAAAAATTTGATTTGCCTTTCACTACATTAGACTCAAGGAAAATAGGGAGATTTCCACTAATTGCAAAACCAAGATATGGAAAAGGGAGCAAAGGTATTGTAAAAATAGATAATGAAAATGATTTGAAGTATATTCAATCAAAACTAGCTGACT
>DASUQJ010000099.1:0-7028 GCA_036280615.1 Nitrososphaeraceae archaeon | reverse complement strand
CTTTCCTTACTATACTGTAGTATGATATAATTAATGCTTTAGCGCCTGACTATACATTAATATACTTTTTAGGTAGCATAAATTTTATGAAAACATTATCATGTAGGGAGGCTGGATTTGACTGTGACTATGTTGTTAAAGGCGAAACAGAAGAGGAAATATTGAATAACGGTAAACACCATGCAATAATGGATCACGGAATGAAGGAGGAAGATTGCACCCCAGAATTCAAAGAAAAACTTAGACCATTGATCAAGGACGAGTAGACTGCCAATTTCTTTTTTGATTATTGATAAGCCCGACTTAGACGTACGTGAGCTATTGAGCAAAAAAGAAAAAAAATATACGAATTTCGTGTGGTGCTTATAGCTTCGTCATTCCACTTTTTCTAAGCTTCTCCCTTGCTTCAGGAGTGTCAGCACCTGTCCTTCCCCCTTCAGCGATCTCCTGATCGTTTGGGTTTCTCTTTACTGCTGTGGGTTCGTGTTCAGCTATTTTTTCAGGGGACATTGGATCTTTTGACTCGTCACGAAATTTCGTCATGGTAGTATTAAGTGCTCTTCAAGTTATTTAACAGGTCTATACTAATCCTTAAATAATATGTTTTGAAGCCCGACAAAGAAAAGAAAAGATGTTAGTTGTCAACCAGAACTGAAATGACGTCTACATTGTTCCATGAAGAAGAAATATGCAAACATTGGGACCAAATCTCTGCTAATACTACATGAATATTCGACTCATAAGATATTTTTACTACACGAAATACTCCAAATTCAATAGAAGGCGGTACAGTTGGTTAACTATTGACAAGCCGAAAACTAATATGTCCAATTAGATAAACCAACAGCCGAAGTATGATGGCTAATACGGAATTAAAATTCGAAGGTAATCTTAAAAGTAAAGAAAGAATATTCTTTTTATGCGAAGAATGTTTATGGAC
The DNA here is from genome assembly GCA_036280615.1 of Nitrososphaeraceae archaeon. Classification (GTDB taxonomy): domain Archaea; phylum Thermoproteota; class Nitrososphaeria; order Nitrososphaerales; family Nitrososphaeraceae; genus TA-21. Next base: position 6,088 of record DASUQJ010000099.1, on the reverse strand, counting down.
CGTGACATCCCTTGACAAATCCCGCTTGAATGATATAATCGGAAGTGAATATACATGTCCAATGTGCTTTAAAGACCAGTTGTCAAGCTTTCCTCTAATTATGAACGACTCGTTTACGTATGCCTATTCAGAGAAAAGAGGCCTTGAGGTCAAATTTGGCGTTACCAAGTCAAAGATAAAGCCAACAGAAACGAAGAGGTAATATCCTCTTGGTTCGGCCCGTAAAAATCGTAAAGTTAAGGAAGACTGACGGAATGAACTTCGTTGTCGCAATTCTTGCACATAAATCTTTTACAGCTTTCACACCACTCTACTTGACTGCCTGAATTGCAAGAGTCACATGAGGGCGTTCCATCGGCCCTCGTATTTCCAATATTTGCCATTTTTATGTCTACGATTTTCTTATGGACAACAAAACTATTAAGAACTTGAGGAGTAGAAACGGATGCTTGACAATATCGGTCCAAAATTAGGATTCTAATTATAGTTTTAAACCTTATATCAAACAAAATAATATTTGGTGTAATGGGAAAATTTCATACGGACCAGTTCGTACCTTCTACAGGCACGTATCATTTTGCGGGACATATGGAAAACAGTGCATGTCAACCCACAGAAAACGAAAAAAGAATACAAATAGTCGCTGGAGAAATTTTTCCACCTTGCAGACACTGCAAAACTGGTGCATTTTGGGAAATCAGACTATAAAAAATCATTCAATTATTTCTACAAATTTTCCTTTTTTTAACTTGCTTTTGATACATTGTATGGATAGCACCATCATCCTCGTCCGTTTAAGGTAAGTCTTCATCGTCGGGGCCAATCTGGTTTTTTAGATTCTACTAAGATAAAAAATGAATCAACAATCAATATTTAGTTCGAGATCTTGATCCCAAAATTTTGGGGTCAAAAGATCTGACAACTCCAAAATCTATTACTTATTTCGGAATTTTTTTTCAGAAATTTTAAGGGTATCAATGGCATATAGTAATTATTGGAACGAACTTACACAATAAAATTGAGTGTAGTTGTAATTCTAATGATTGCCATTGTTTTTTCGAATTCCGATTTAATTCGTATAGCGAATGCCCAAATAACAAATACGAAAGATGTTTTTAAAGTAATCGTTACTTTGTCGGGAATTACAAGTTCAACAAAGGATATTCTTATTTTAGTAAATATTAAAGATCAAACGAAGTCCAAGCTATTCAATGCTCAAGATCCACAAATAAAAGGCGCAGATAAGGTAAACTACACGATAACGTTTCCAGGCTCGACCATTGACGAGGATGATAAGTATACTGTTTGTATTATGAGCATAAAAGACTTCAAACTTGAGTGCGACAATTCAAATAATTCTCCACTGAAAAAACCTGAGTTTGTAGACATTAATCTGGCAGCGGAGAATTCAAATAAAAAAGACAAAGATAAAGACGATAAGAACACTTAGGCTCCCGTTTTGGTGACTTGCAGACATTGTTGTTTTCTACTTTTGTATTATGCAGCTATTGTACAACCCGACTAATTTCTGGGTTTTCAATTAATCATTCTGGTATACCTGATATCGGATTAGTGCACATTCTAAAGTGAAATACTATTAACATGTTTAAGTTAACTCTGACGTTGACAAAAAGTCTTAAAGTAACCGTCTTGCTTGGGTTCTTACTTGCAGGAGTCGGACATATTTATTTAGGTTTCATAAAACGAGGAATAATGATCCTTGTAATTGGAGTAGCATTTGGGTATATCGTATCCTCGCTTGTTCCGTTTCCTTTGAGTTGGCTACTAATTGGCCCTTATTGGATCTGGCAATTAGTAGACGTATACAATCTCTATAAAAAAATGACATTCGAAAAAACTTAAGCGAACAATTGATTTAATATTTTGCTTCATAGAACCGATTTATATTATAAGGCTCTTGAAGTAGTTAGTGTCAATTAATTACGATGGAAAGTGCGAGCACTGTGGAAAAGGCAGCCAGCGTATAACTGTGGATGTTCATGTACATGACATACCTGGAACACGGGGACGCGAGCGATGGTGTTTGGAGTGTGTCCGAGGAATGGGTAAAGAAAAAACCGCAAAAAAAGCTTCCCGTAAAATGACCCGAAGCCGAGTTAGTTAGAAACTTCTAGTCTTTCTCAGAGAATTAACTTTCTAATGATATTTGGAAACATGTCTTCATTCTATCCCAAGTCCGTGGAAGAAAACTTTGTCGATTAGGACAATAGGTATCAATAGACAGATCGCCACATACATAACTTCCTGTATTAGAGGGGCAACTGTGCCATATGTGACGTCCGTCCCTGTGAGCAAATCTTGCGTTTGGTATTGCCACCATAAGAAATAGTAGGGCAATAAGGACTAACATGACAAGTAAATACAATAATCGCACGATAACATAATTAAGTTAAAGTTTTCTAATTCCTAAAATCCATACATTAAAAAAACCAAGATGGTTTTTACAACTTATGAGCAACCATGGTGACATGCAGTCGTTAGAATGGTCATCGTGGTTAGATTTTGATCATACAAATATTGAGAATATTCCAGAATCAGAGGGAGTCTATAAATTGCATGCAAATATGAGGATTTTATTTATAGGAAGTGGTCTGAACCTCAGACAATCTCTTACACAAGACCTAACAAATCCCTGCATAAACAAAGGTGCAAGATTCAGCTATGCAGTTACAGAGTCAGCAGACAAAATAGGAGAGAATCTTTTAAATGAATACCGAAATAAACATGACGGAAAATTACCTATGTGCATGGAACAATGAGTTATGGTCTCAAATAGAGTACCACTGCGTTACTCAAACGCGAAGGGGTTCATCGGGATTTGAACCCTGCATGTACTGGGTTCTATTACGTAGTATTTAGCTTTTTCTTTTAGTTTGCTTCTTGTCCTCTGGTGATTGTTTCTTGTTCATTATTGTAAATCCTAAAGTAATTAATCAATGCTTGAAAGTCCGAAAAATTTTCCAAATGAATGTTTAGAAGATTACTATTTAATGGTTATAGCCTTTGGAGAAACTTACAATTCAGTGGATATAAAATCCGAGAAATCCTATCAGTGTGGGATTATCCTAACATTGGCTTTTTCGATATTTATTATACTTACCAGCTTCACAGAATCTTCCTCACAAAAAAGTGGGTCGATAGATATTTCGGTTGTAAATTCGAGCTTTATTCCTCTTACAAAAACTGATGCGAACCAAGTTAAAGTTAACGTAGAATATACTCTTGAAGATGAAAAAATACAAAATCAACTAGTAAACGCAGTAATGGAGGTCTACGCTCCCAACGGAACACTCATTAAAACTACTTCAATTGGGAATGGATTTACTCTTCAAAGTGATGGAGGCGAACAGGTACTAAGGACTACACTTCATGACAAGTCTTTGCAAAGCGTGTCGATAAAAATCGTACTCACCGACTTGAGCAAAAAAACTCCTTTATCAAATGAGATTAATGATGACCTGAAATTGGAAGAAGCTTCGACAACCGATTGAGAATAGTATTGTAGGTTCTCCAGATGAGCATCGGGATAAAATATGTTTACCTAGTTACCAGGCACAACGTGTAAACGTTTGACGTTTGTGTGACTGCATATCAAGAACTTTGGAACTGTCTTTAGAATGGGCCTTCTGAATTAGACGATTCGCCTGATTTAAGTACGTTGTGGAAAGACGAGAAATATCAACTGATAGCGATTCAGAATTGTTTTACCACGCAACATGCCTCAAGTCTTCGGACGTCGGTACCCGCGACGCTATCGGTTCTAAAATGAGATTTCAGTATATTCAGGAACTGCCGAGCTATAAGTTTTTCTTTGGTAACGTATTACTCTGGATTCTAGGGGTTGTGATTATCTTTAATATGACCCACGGTTATATGCAATTATCTTCATTAACGCACCTTTAAATTACTACAATTTTTTTGCAGAGAATGAAAGAGGAGATTTAGAATTCCGGGAAGATTAAATACATTAGGGGACTCAATATGATACATTGGCCTCGAAAGCCTACAAAAGAAAATTTTCAGGCCGAGGATAGTTATGTTTATTACTTCTCTTCTGTGACCAGCCTCGCTTGTTTTTCTATCTCATAGACGTTAGCATATTGCTTATTGTCCGTGAGATTATTTCGTAGTCTATCTGTTATATCGTCATATTCCGATTCGCCTGGCGATTGCCTCTTATTTACAAATGATAAAATCGTTGCCTTGTCAGCTGGAAAATTGAGGCCTTCCAACAAGTTAGCTAACTTAGATGCGCTTTTCCTGTCCACAGGCCTGTTCTCCGGAGATTGACCTGTGGCATCACCTACTTGTCCTTCGTATTCAATCATAAGGTAATGTTGGACAACAATCAATAAAACACTTGTATTCACCAACGCTCAATAAGTCAGGAACCTAGAAGAAAGAAATTCTATAATATGTATGGCTACTTAACCAGAATATCTCGTGCAAGCCTATACTCTTGGCTACCAAGTAGTAGGTTATGGCTATGAGGTGTTTGTCCTAGTGGATGAAAGTATACTTTCGATTCTACACTAGAAACAGGTACTATACCGTCATCCGGGCCATCTATCTGCGGATTTCCTTCAACTGGTAACCAGTACCACCACCATACCCAGTCGCCTGCAATAGTGTAGTAATCCGTGTTCACGTTCTGAAGAGCCTTAGTAGCAGGAGAGCCAGGTTTAAGATCAGAGGCAGCTGGCATACATTCTGCGTCATTGTAAATCTCTGCTAAAGGAGAGCCAGCATTCGGAGTACCAATCATGATTAAATTAGCAACATTATCAGTACCAGCCTGTAAGTAAAGTCTTGCATCCAGTCCTCCCTTGCTATGACCAACAATGTTAACTCGGTCACGACCTGTCTCTCTAAGCACGTCAAGAACTATATTGTTCAACTCCTTAGCATGATCTGCAGCAGAGCCACAATCATCATCTGATTGATGAAAAGTTATTGAAAGGTAGGACACGCGATCATCTTCAAGTAACTGTTTCCACGCATCCCATACTGATTCATCTTGCCTATAGCCATGTATAAGGATGACAGGTAGCGGTGCTTCAGGTTGGCTCTTAGCGAAAGGAAGAGAAGGTAAACAGAAGATAGCAATCACGGCTAATGATATAATGGATATTGCAAAAATTGTCACATCTTTTACTTTCATAAAAGAATTGAACAAACACGATATTCTTTTAGTTTGCTGAAAGTTGTTTATGATTTGTTGAAAAATTTCCCATAATTTTAATATTCATACAGAAAACTGTTTGATTTTCTTGGAACCATTATTTTGTTACCAGTAAATAAGGATGGAACGTTATTTAATGAGCCCGTCGGTACCCGCGACGCTATGGGTTCTAAAAATGGATTCTGGTATAGTAGTGAGCAGAGATACGTCAGACGCATTAAGGCTTAGTCTAAAAGGATAACAATTTGCAGAATTCACGGCTACAGCTGTACCCTCCAATACCATGCCTCAAACGTTTACTTCAACATTTTGTGCCACATCTAGCGTTACTAATGGTAAGCTAAAACTAAATGTAGCTCCTTTACCGTTTGTGTTATTGTATCCCGAGATTTTGCCTCCATGGGCTTCTATTATGATTTTCGATATAAATAAGCCGAGTCCGGTTCCCGATGAGGAATTTGTGACAAATTTCGAGAATAATTTTGACTCGATCAATGGATGAATACCCGTGCCCGTGTCTTTTATCTGAACAATACCCTTATTGTCATCTTTTACTACGATTACTGTAATGCTGCCAGCTTGTGTAAATTTAATTGCATTGTTAAGTAAATTGGAAACAACCTGAGTGAGTTTGGCTCTATCTGCAACTACTAACAGAGAATTGGTCTCAGATGGCTTATATCGCAATTCTACCAGGTTTTTATCAATTTGATTCTCAGCATCCAGTATGGCAGTCGAGATGATTTCGACCAAATCGCATTGATTTTTGTTTAATTTTAGTAATTTATTTTCTATTCTTGAAACATCCAAAATATTTTCTTGAAGGAGCAACAGTCTCTTTGCATTGCTAATAATCATATCTAGCAATTCTTCTTCTTTGGTAAC
>DASUQJ010000098.1:0-10892 GCA_036280615.1 Nitrososphaeraceae archaeon | reverse complement strand
GCATGAAAGTCAAGACTGTGTATAGTCTGTCCTTCATTCTTTAATGTGATGTTTAGTGTATCACCTTGATCTATTGATATAACTGGTCCTGGAATAGTACCATTGAATACCATTGCATTATACATGATACCGCCTGGATGCAATGCGTTATCAGGAGCTACCTGAACTTCTTTTTCAGATGCGATTAAAGTTACGTGTTTGACCTGTCCCTGTCCTTGTCCTTGATCTTCTGTTTCCTGCGCTTGTACAGCATTGTTCCCTGAAAAATACGGAACCAAAGCAATACTGCTTGCAAGCAAGAAACTAGCCACTAGTAAGCTTGCCAGTATTAAAGTACGATTCATTAGCGCATTGTATAGGCATCCACTATAAATATTATTCTGAGATAAGAATAAAATATTTTAATTTGGTTTAGAATTTTATTGAAATTATATGATAATAATTATTTATTCGAATTTTTGGATTAAAAAATAATAATATTTATTTTACGTCTACTAATTTCTAAATTAGATGCCAATTTTACCTATTGATTCTGGAAGATACGGCAGCAATGAAATAAGAAAGATCTTTGAAGAAGAAAACAGACTTCGGTATCAGCTTGATTTTGAAGCACAAGTTGCATTATCCCAAGGCAAATTCAATCTGATTCCTCTAGATGCCTCAAGGGAAATAGCTAGAATAACAAGATCAAATAAAATCACAATGAAAAAGATCAAGGGTCTTGAATCAATTACTGAACATGATACAGCTTCATTGGTACAGGCTATAAGTGAATATTGTTCACCTTCGACAAAACCCTGGATACATTACGGACTAACCAGTAACGACGTTGTAGACACATCTACGTCAATGCAACTAAAACAGGCATTTGAAATAATTGAGCCGAAAATTTTGAAGCTAATGTCGTTATTGATAAGTAAGGTAAGAAGATACAACTCGCTACCTTCTGTAGGAAGAACTCATGGACAACACGCAAGCATAATTTCTTTTGGATTAAAATTTGCAGTATGGGCAAACGAACTTTCATATCATGTAGAAAGAATCGAAGAGGGTAAGAAGAGATTTCTTTTGTGTAAAACGTTAGGAGTAGTTGGAACAGGTTCATTGATGGGATTAAAGGCTTTAGATGTTCAAAAGAGCGTGGCCAAGTCGCTTGGGCTTTATTCTATAGAGGCAGCTACACAAGTAATACCCAGGGAGAGACTAGCAGAAGTTCAATTCGTTATTTCATTAATAGGATGTACTTTGGATAAAATTGCAACAGAAATAAGAAATTTACAAAGAACTGAAATTGGCGAAGTTGAAGAACCTTTTAAAAAGGGGCAGTTGGGAAGCAGTGCAGTTCCAGTAAAAAGGAATCCCATAAAGAGCGAAAGAATATCCTCACTCGCAAGAATACTTCGTTCTTTTTCAAATATCGCCCAAGAGAATATTTCACTATGGCATGAAAGAGATCTCTCAAATTCCGCAAATGAAAGATTTACTATACCGATGGGCGTCATTCTTTTAGATGAAATGATAAACAGCATGATAAAGGTAATTGAAGGATTAAGTGTAAATAGGCAAAAAATTCTAGATAATATAAATAAAACAAAGGGAAGAATTTTTGCAGAATTTATTCTTGAGGCTCTGGTTAAGAAAGGTATTCCTCGGATGAAGGCATATGATAACATACAACATGTTGCATTTGAAACTCTTCCTGATGATAAAGACTTTCAAGAAGTAATAATGCAGGACCCTTCTATTGGAGCGCATTTAAGCAAGAATGAATTGAGAACAATATTTGATCCTAACACTCATCTGGCTGCATCAACAAGAATAATAAAGGATGTCATAAGAAAAGCCGAGCAGGTACGTAAAAATTACAAAGCGCGTTAATCTATTTTTTTATAATATTTGTGAATTAGAGAACCGTACTGCAACGCTTTTTTTCTCCTAATAATGACTTCTGGTGGTACCTCAAAAGATAATGCAATCTTTCTAATGATATGTTTTCTCAAAACATCATCATGGCTTACTATTTTATTATAAATTGGAAACTTCATTGCAATAGAAATGAATCCTTTTGAGAGGAATGGTTGTAAAATAGCGATATTATATTTTTCTACAACCAGCTTTATTTCATTTATTAATTCTAATTCATTCAAGATCTTTGACTCAATAGTCTTATTAATAGTAACATTACCTTGATTAAATATGAATCGAAAATTATTGTACCCGCAAAAGAGCTCATCAAAACCGTTAGCCGTGAGTACAACACTCAGACCGTTATTACTTGCCAACTGAGCTAAATAACTAAAAGCAATACAGTTCTCTATATGAGATAAATTGCTACAGGTCATTTCATTTGTTATTTTTTTAGAAATTGCTGTAAAATCATCTTTATCTATTTCTAAAATTTTGTGATTCATTTTGATTTTTTGTGATATTGATTTTGAAAATCCTATATCATCGGAATCAGGGAAGCCAATAGTCAATAACGTAGTATCGATATTCATGTTTTTACAAATTATTGCAAGTAACGTACTATCTATCCCACCCGAGAAAGCGATGCCAATTTTATTGATTCCTTTCAAATATTCGGAGACTGTTACAAACAAAGCATCAATTAGGTCGGAATTGTACAATACACTTTAACCAAAAATAATTTCATTTATGTTTATCCTTCTACGTAATTCTAAATTCTGAATTGGAATCTATGGATATGAATTCACAAAAAAAAGTAACTTGTATATAGCTGCATTCTTTGAAATAAAATAAATGAAGAAAATAATTCTGGATGAAGATCTCAAATACATCGATAGAAATGGAAATTTGCTTAGGAGTAAGACAGAATTATCTTTCTCAAAATTGCTTTCATTCCTAGGAAAAGATTATCAATATGATTTTAAGATTAAGCTAATGAATGGTAATGAGGTCCTAGTTGATTTCAGGGTTGATAATAAATACATTGAAATTCTAGATTCAGAACAGGACCTAGAGAAATTCAATGAGATAAAAAAGAATAATCCTGATCTTGATATCATAGCTATTGGTAAATCAAAGTTTGGTGTTAAATCAGATGATTTTGAAACAATTTCTTTTGTTGATTCTGAAGGTGATCAGATAGGATCTATATTTTTAGAAGATTCATCACTAGCGTTTGACTATGCACATATTTTACCTCTGGTTGAAAAATGCTCGATACTACATGGTCATACTTCTACCGTTATGGTAGAGATCATTGGAAAAATGGTGAATAACCTGGTCATCGATTTTAGTGAAGCAAAAAGGATCATTAAAGATACACTTTCAACTTTGGATCACAAGTTCTTTATTAACAAGAAATATGTATACAAAGAGGACAGTATTCATTATTTCGTTTCATTTAACGGTCCACGCGGTTTTTTCAACCTACAGCTTCCAAAAGATACAACCTTTCTTATGCCTGGAGAAGCAACGGTTGAGAATCTTTCTTCCATAATAATAAAACTGCTATCCTCAAAAATGCCTCCAAACGTTGAAGCTTTGGGGGTTTATATTTATGAAGGTGTGAATAAAGGGGCACATATTTTGGCAAAGATTAAGTGAATAGTTGATAATTTTCGTGATAATATAGATGATACTGATGCCTTATCATGATGGGTGCAAAGGTGCGAATAGCTTGTGTTTTACAATTTCAATTTAGTTTGAAGCATGAACTTAAATAGAAGCCTCCTAGTGGATTAGTTCTAACCTAAAGATGCAACAAAAAATTGATGAAAAAATATGGAATTCGAATATTGAAAACGCTATTTTGAAAAATTGGATTGATGAAAGAATCTATGATTTCAAAGTTTCTGGTAAAAACAACTATGTAATTGATACACCTCCTCCTTATCCATCAGGACGGCCCTGGCATATAGGAGCGGCAGCACATTATGCACAAATTGACATGATAGCTCGAACAGCAAGAATGTTTGGTAACAATGTATACTTTCCAATTGGTATAGACAGAAATGGACTGCCGGTTGAGATTTACACTGAAAAAAAACACAAGATCAGGATGCGACAGACTGACAGGGAGCAATTTCTTAACCTTTGTAGGATTTCATTAGATGATTTAGAAAAAGAAATGATCCAAATTATGAAGAGTATCGGTCTAAGTGCTAACTTTGATGAATACTATAGGACTGATTCAAATGAGTATCGTGCGTTTACTCAGAGTACATTTATTAATTTATGGAGAAGAGGACTGGTTTATTCTGCAAATAGACCGAATAATTATTGTCCAAGCTGTGGGACTACAATTGCTGATGCAGAAATAACTTATGAAGAAAGAAAGACAAATCTAGTATATTTGAAGTTTAGATTAAAAAACGAAAATGACGATTTGATTGTTGCTACAACTAGGCCTGAATTAATTTTTGCATGCCAATGTGTTATAGTAAACCCGAACGATACTAGATATCAGAAGATGCATAACAAGCAGGTTATCTTGCCTTTATTCAACAGAGAAGTAAAAATCTTGCCACATCATTCAGCAAAATCAGAATTTGGTTCGGGAGTTGTAATGGTATGTAGCTATGGGGATCTTAATGATGTACAGGTTTTTAGAGAATTGGGATTAGAAGAAATTGTCGCCATAGATCAAGATGGCAGAATAAGTAAAAATGGAGGTAGTTATTCTACCTTAACCATAGAGAATGCGAGAAAAAATATTATTGATGATTTGAAAAATAGCGACTATATTGTAAAAGAAGAATTGATCCTGCACAGAATACCAATGTGCGAAAGAAGTAAATCTCCAGTAGAGATAATCCCGATGCAAGACTATTATATAAAACAACTTGATTTTCTTCCCAAACTTAGAGAATTTGCATCTTCTCTGAATTTTTATCCTGACTCTCACAGACAGATATTATTGAATTGGTTAGATTCTGTTGCAATAGATTGGCCCATATCCAGAAGGAGATTTTACGGTACAGAAATTCCTATATGGTATTGTAACAAATGTAAAGAACCAATATTGCCTGAACCGGGAAAATATTATAGGCCATGGAAAGAGAAAGCACCTTTTGATAAATGTATTAAATGTGGACACAATAAATTTACTGGGGATGAAAGAACGTTTGATACCTGGATGGATTCGAGTGTATCACCTCTGTTTGTAACCAAATATAGTAAGGATAATGACTTTTTTGTGAAAACATATCCAACACAAATTAGGCCTCAAGCAAAAGACATCGTGAGAACGTGGCTGTATTACACAATGTTACGATGTTATCAATTGACGGAGAAACTTGCCTGGAATGATGTCTGGATTATGGGATATGGAGTCGATGAGTTTGGAGAAAAGATGAGTAAGAGTAAGGGAAATGTAATTGATCCTTTCCCTATAATTAGTAAGCATGGAGCAGATACTTTTAGATTCTGGTCAGCAATTGAAGCAAATCATGGTCAGGACTTTAGATGTTCTGAACAAAAGATAGGAGAGGCACAAAAATTTTTGACAAAATTATGGAATATTGGAAGATTTGTATCCTCCTTTGAATTCATTCGATCGTATGAATTTGATTTATTATCTTCGGATAAATGGATTTTAGGCGAGTTATCAAATTTAGTAGCTGAATGCATAAAAGGGTATAAGGAATATAATTTTTTTATTCCTGCTTCGCAAATCAGAGAATTTACTTGGAATATTTTCGCTTCTCACTACCTTGAATTAGTAAAATCGCGCGCATACAACGATCAAGTCCCAAATAACAGATATTCGGCATTATATGCTCTTCATAAAAGTTTTTCAGTAATATTGTTACTTTTAGCTCCGATATGCCCCTTTATCACGGACAAATTATGGACTACAATTTATTCTAAAGAAACTATTCATCTACAAAAGTTTCCTATGAAGAGTAATGACTATGGAGAGATGTGTAAATTTACTAAAGCTTTAGTTGATTTTAATTCGTTAATATGGGCAACAAAAAGGGAGTCAACAAACGAAAATGGTAAGCGATATTCACTAAGAGATCCTATAAAAGCTGATATTCCAGATGAATTGTTTCAATTCAAGGATGATCTAAAGGAAATGCACAATATTCAAAGTTAATTTTAGAAACCTGGTAGTCTTATGAAAGCTGTTCCTATATACGGTCATGGTGAGGTAAATGTATTGAAATATGAACAGGATTTTCCAACTCCAATACCAAATCTATCAGAAATTCTAATTAGGATAAAATATTGTGGTCTAAATCACCTTGATATATGGACAAGAAAGGGAATTCCAGGTATCCCTATTGAGTTTCCCCACATTTGTGGGAGCGATATTGTAGGTTCATTAGAGGAGGAATATTTAGCAATCCCTAGAGGGTCAAGGGTCCTATCATATCCCGGAATTAGTTGTAATGATTGTCACAATTGTAAGAATGGAAACGAAACCCTATGTAGAGATTTTTCAATAATTGGTGGTCTAAGCAATTACAATGGCGGTTATGCTGAATATGTAATTGTTCCTAAAACAAATATCATACCTATCCCTGATGAAATAAGTGACGAGCAAGCTGCTACACTTTCAATTTCATATCTTACCGCGTGGAATATCATTAAAAAACTGCAATTAAAGGAAGATGATACTGTCTTGGTATACGGAGCCTCTGGTGGCCTGGGTATGGCAATGATTCAAATTTCAAAGGCACTTGGAATAAAAATCATAAGTACTGTTTCGGACGATTCTAAACTTAATTTTGCATACACTATTGGATCTGATTATGTAATAAATAGGAAGAAGAAAGAAATAGCGCTTGAAATAGAAAAAATAACTCAAGGTGCAGGAGTTGATGCGGTTGTAGATAATGCAGGTCAGAAGACACTAATGACAAGTATTAGTTCCGTTAGGAGAGCCGGGAAAATTGCAATATGCGGCACGACATCGGGAAGTGATGCGAATTTTCAGCTAAGATCTTTTTATTCAAAGCAAATACAGCTCTATGGTATTTTGATTGGATCAAAGTCAGAGTTGTTAGAATTAATTGACTTTGTAATTGAAAAAAAGGTTTCGTCAAAAATTGATTCCATATTCCCATTAACTGACGTACAACGGGCCCATAATAAATTAGAAAGAGGAGAGCAATTGGGTAAGATTTTGCTCAGGACATGACAAATCAATCCTTGATAAGGAAGGGGAACAGTTGTTGTGTTAAAATTACTAAGTTATATCCCTCGTGAACTTTCAAATTCAGGCTTAGGTCTTTACTTTAGGTAAATTCCAATGTAGTTTGATAGATACTAACCTAATGCCTGTGGTAACGAAAATTACAGCTATTGCAATATACTCAAATTGTAGGTTTAAATTTACCAATATAAGGAATATAATGACGCCTATGAAACTTGCTACTGCATAAACTTCCTTAGTAAAAACGATAGGTGGTTCCCTTACAAATACATCTCTCAAAATTCCACCACCAAAAGCTGTCAATAAACTTGAAATCACGATTAGTACGTTATTTGTACTATACAGAGAGTATGCGATTGAGGCTCCTGTAAAACTGAATACTCCGAGGCCTACAGCGTCAAAAATATTGAACAAATTTTCATGTTTTTTCGTTCTATGATAAAGAAAAAAAATGACAATCGCAGTTATTGTTGTCAATAATATGTGAATTGTATCCGAAAAATTACTTGGTGGAAAGATTCCCAAAATTGTATCCCTCATTACTCCTCCAAGAATCCCTGTTACGGTTGCAAGAATTATTATGCCGACAATATCATATTTGTGCTCAATTGCTCTTAGCGCACCCGTTACTGCAAAAACCACAGTACCGAATAAATCCAGTACAAGGATTATGATTGAAAAATCGATATCTAAATTGAACAATTAAAAATTGCGGTTAAATTATTAATATGGTCAAAAAAATAATCATATTGTACTGCTGCTACCTCCAAGATAGATCATTGTTTTTTTCCATTTATCATTTCCAGTATGTCTTCTGCAATGTCAATTGAGGTATGGGAATTGATATTTGGTTCCATTGTTACAAGTAAGATATACTTGTCCATATAAAACGTAAGAATAGATATCTTCTCTCTTTCAACATACGCAAATCTTGCTCTGCCCATGTTATTGTCAAATCTTTCTCTCATAGATTTACGCAACGCTGTGTGTGTCAGATATAATTCCTCATTGTTTTCATCCATAATAGAATCCAAGCCTCCTCTCATTCCACCAACAACAGGCAAGCCCGTATCATCAATGACTGCTACATAACGTATATCGCTGTTCAGATTGAATATAGATTCGCATAGCTTTGAATAATCCATAGATTGACAAAATAAAAACTATTTATTATATTTTTGATAAAAAGATGTTTTTCATCGGATGCAATTATCCGTTTTTTTAAAAGCAAGTGTCAAGGCTGTATTGATTTTTAAATACTGTGATATATCTAATTCATGTATAACTACTGCTATTGTCTATTTTAGATATCTTGTTGATAAATTCATATATTGAAGTGTCGGTGTCTTCGTTTTTTTTCATATAATAGTAGAGCTCTTCAGTTGCTGCATGATGATCTACGCCTATATTTTGTGCTAATTGGACTGAGACTAGTGATAATAATAATTTCCTCAAGACCAGTTCTATTCCGTAGTTTTTGATATCAACTGCTAATTCAGAAATAACATTTTTTAGATTTGCATCAATATATCTGTCCTTTGCTTCCCTGCTCTTAATTGAAAATTGAACTCCCATCATTCGCTCCTTCATATGTATTTTTTCTACCATCTCGATAAATCTTTCATTTAATTGTGGATCATCGTATAATACTTGGGATAATAGATCTGCAGCATCAGATTCATTTAACGACAGAGTTTCAATCAGCTTAAACAATACGTGACATGATGCACATCCACCATATCCTATCAACGAAGAATCTGAAAGGATTTTTGTGGTTTCTGTATCAATTATCCTCCTAGCATTGTCAATTTGATCTTTGAGAGACATGTTAAGAATATGACGGATATTCCTTAAAACTTTATAATTTCTCAAAATTAGTAGTCTAAAAACTAACTATTAAGATAACAATTTCCAATAACTTGATGATCCTGAGGGATTCAGATTCATATCCACAAGCAGGCAAATTGCTATTCAAACTTCCTCATATTGTCCCTAATTTTTGGAATTATCTGTTCTCTCATTATGGAATCAATATGAGGTTCTTGTACGTCAATTGTAAGTAAAACATAATATTTATCATTTATAGGAGTAACAATCCTTACCAGTTTTTCATATTTTCCTAATGAGTAAACGAGTTTGCCCAACTTATCCTCGAATTTTAACCTTGATTTATGTCGAGCTATCGCATTCAATGTATATTCTTGATTTTCCTCACGATTCATCAATGGTTCAAGACCTTCTCTTCTTGCTATATTCAGTATCTTGCCCTGAGAATCAGCTATTGCAATCCATCTTAGTGATGAATTGATTTTTAATATTTCCTTTGATAGACTCTCAAAATAATCTTTACTTGTATCGGACATTAATATGAAATTAAGACCAATCTGAAATATAATGTTATTTGCTCAATTGACTTTTTCACTTTTTCAATTAAAATATAAAATGGATATTAGTTCTTTTACATCATTGGTTAGTGAATATCGTGCCATTGGTGGATTTGCAACTACCGAAGGTACAAAAAAATATATGGAAAATGCTATTAAAAATGGTATATCAAACTCACACTTTCGTTCTTTTGATAACCTTAATTTGTCAAGTTTGGGAATGGGGACCTATCTGGGCCAAATTACACCAGAAGATGATAGGGATTTGGAGAACGCAATTTATGAATCAGTCAAGTCTGGTGCAATCAACGTAATTGATACTGCCATAAATTATCGATCTATGAAATCAGAAAAAAATATTGGAAATGCAATAAAAAGGCTGATAGAACAGGGGATTATTTCACGGGATCAAGTTTTCATATCAACAAAAAACGGGTACATTACCAATGATGGGGATTATCCGACGGTCGATGTCCTTGAATATATGCACAATATGTTTATTTCACAGGGAATAATAGACTCAAAGGATATTAGCTCCGGTTATAACGTATTAAATCCCAATTATATCCGTAAATGTATTGATAAATCCTTGACAAACATGCAACTTGATACGATTGATCTAGTGTATGTTCATAATGCGTATGAGAGTTGGGTGGATGATGTAAGCAGAGAGGAGTTTGATGAAATGATACAAAAGGTTTTTCAGGTTTACGAAGATTATAGGTCAAGTAACAAAATTAAATATTATGGAATGGCAACCTGGACATGTTTTAGGCTTTCTCAAAACGAAAGAGAATATCTCTCATTGGAAGAAATGGTAAAGATAGCAGAAAAAGTGGGAGGAAAAAATCATGGATTCCGTTTTATCCAACTTCCATACAATCTAGCGTACAGAGAAGCTTATTTACTCAAGAACCAATCCGTAGGTGTCGATAATGGCCTTACGATCTTGGAAGCCTGCAAAAAATTAAACATTGGGGTATTCACTAGCGTACCATTATTACAAGCAAAATTATTTGGCGCCAAAATACCAGATTACTTGGGATATAACGATCAATTACTAAAAATAGTACAAATAACCAGATCAACTCCAAACATAATTGCTCCGTTAATTGGACAAAAAAAGCCTAATCATGTTAAAGAAAATATTGAACTTGCAAAAGTAGCACCACTAACTACTGCAGAATTCAGTGATGCGATTAAGATTTTCGATTAACAAATGACCCTATGGAAAAAATTATTATGTTACCAATTATAAACCGTAAGTGAACAAAATAGCTCAACAATCTATTTGGAATAATTTTTTTCATAAGAGTAGAGAAATGAATCAAACTGATTTTCAAAATATCTGCATGTTTTATAGGACTGCTATCGTTATA
>DASUQJ010000097.1:0-25248 GCA_036280615.1 Nitrososphaeraceae archaeon | reverse complement strand
AGCTTCGCCTACCACACAATACTTAGAATCCTTTACTAAAATCATTCGATCTATTTCATCTATTCCATTTCTCAATTTTTTGGACCAATTAGGACAAATTTCTTCAAATGACAAATCAGATTCTAAAGCCTGCGATTCAGACTGAGTTCCTCCGAGAAACTCTAACTTTACCATAATAATATATGCACGAACTAATCTATAACTTTAACCATAAAATTCTTGTTTCCATCATCTTGGAGATTCGGGCATAGAGTTAGCACAGGTTAAAAATTTGCCATTTATCTTCGATTAGAAAAGTGGAGAAGATCATTTTTCCATATGCGAGTCATCTTGTAAATCATTCAACTAGATCTTACTCAATTCATCTTCGTCACTGTATGCTCTTTCGGCATGTTCTTCAATATCCAATCCAGACTCTTCCACCTTTGGGGAGACTCGCACACCGATCAACACATCTATTACCTTCATTATTATATATGTGCCACCGAATCCAAGGCCTGCGGCAATACCAACCCCTAGTGCTTGTATCAGCAACTGATTTGCATTACCATACAAAAGACCATTAACACCAGTAGGATTTATTGCAGTAGAAGCAAATATTCCTATAGATAACGCACCTATTATTCCTGCGATCCCGTGGACGGAACTAACATCAAGCGCATCATCAATTTTGAGTCTGTCTTTGAGCAAAAGTACTCCAAGATAAGATGCTATACCTATCGCTATGCCAATAACAAATGCGTGTTCTACGCTTACATATCCAGATGCTGGAGTTATTCCTGCAAGACCAGCAATTGCCCCATTAATTGCAGCTGTTACACTCGGTTTTCCCGTTCTCATCCATGAGAGTCCTACCCATATTAGGGCAGATACCGCCGATGCCATGTGAGTATTAATCACAGTGTTGCCAGCAACGCCTCCTGATGCAAGAGCACTTCCAGCATTGAATCCAAACCACCCCAGCCAAAGGAGAGATGATCCTAGAACTGCAAGGGGAATACTATGAGGAACCATTATTGATGGTCCAAAATCCTTTCTTCTACCCAAAACTAGAGCAGCAGCAAGAGCGCCCATTCCAGCACTGGTGTGGATAACTATACCTCCAGCAAAATCCTTTACTCCCAAATTGTTAAGCCATCCCCCAACCCCCCAAATCCAGTGCACCAAGGGATAGTAAATAAGCAGGCTCCAAGCCACTATAAACAAGACAAAAGCACTAAATTTCATTCTCTCTGCAATAGCTCCTGTTAGGAGCAATGGAGTAATTACAGCAAACATCATTTCAAATTTCACAAACAAGACGCCTGGGATACTCGGAGCATATTGTGTTAAGGCAGCATCCCATGGGACGCCTTTAAGAAAAGTCCACTCCAAATTTCCCGCAAGTCCTGATATGTCAGGACCAAATGATAGACTAAAACCAAAAATAAACCACATAACACTAAGAAGAGCCATCCCAAAGAATATCTGCATGAAAATTGAAACTGTATTTTTCTTCCTAAGTAATCCAGCTTCAAATAATCCCAATGAAGGTATCATCAACAAAACAAGACTTGATGCAATTAACATCCAAGCTGTATCTCCGGTGTCTATAGCCAAATCGTATTCATTCAATCAAATATGTATAAAAAAGTTACTTCTAATCCAGAGATAATTATTTTAATAGCGGTTCATTAAGGGAATTGATTGATACGAATAGAAGTGATTATGGCTGAAAATGACATTACAAAAGTAAGCGAGGGACTAAAGAAGACAGGAGTTGGTGGTTTAACTGTCTTTAAAGTGAAAGGGCGAGGAAAAACCATTCCTGCAGGTATTCATGCCTCAAAGGGAACAAAGATTTTCACACCTGAATTTGGTGATAAATACGTAGTAGTAGCTGTCTTGCCTGACAGCGAAATGGATGAAGCTATCAACATAATAAGAGAGAATTCCAAAATAGGTAAGATCTTTATTACTCCCATATCTCATGCAATAGATCTTGCAACAGGAGTTGAGGATGAACAAGCAATCTAACGGGATTGATAAAGATGTATTCTACAGCGCTATCCTCAATTTCCGTAATCCATAGATAGTAATAATCCAGCAAATCCGCAAAATCTCAGGCAAGAGACACTGTCGCGTCTGACAGTACTGCTAGAATAATATTGATCTTTTTAATTTTGTTTGTTTTAAAATAGAACTGATTAATTACGTTTCATTGCGACATTCTGCTGAGTCAACACCCTCCGAGTTATGAATAATTTCCATCATTCGACTTTTTTGGATCTTTTCCACTAGTAAAGAGACATCTTCTTCCTCATCATTTGTTATATATTTGTTCGGCTGGATACCTATACTGCTAACGACAGATTTTGATGATGGAAGGACATCTGATATGCTCAGATTTCCGATAATACTTTGTAGATCGGTTTTAGTAATATTTGCAGTAACAACGCTTCCATTTATATTCGGAAAATATATCACTTTTTGATTCGAGGTTACAGCAAGATCGTATCTGTTTACGAAATTTTTAGTTTCAGAATCTTTTCCATTGAAAATTATTGGTATGATTGCATTTTGGGGTTCTATTTTACTTAGCTGAAGTAACATTTTTCTTATTTTCATTTCTGCAGTTAAATTCGTAATTTTTTGATGAGCCATACCTACTAACTCATAGCATTTGCCATCAATACTTACATTTTCATGCTTTTCTGGATAAAATGAATATACAGCGAAAAAACCGATTACTCCACCAATAACGAGTATTGCTATGAGCGGTATCGTAAGCAAGCCGTAATTTAGCATATTAAACTATTTCCACCTTATTTAATTGTATATTAGCCAAGATAATCAAAGTAATGTAATTGTCAGAACTAATTGTAATTAACATAGTATTGGAAACGTCTCTCTACTTCTTTGTTATTTCCCCTTCTAATGAGTAAGATTTGTGTATGTAAAAGTTTCTTCACGTAGTCCAGACAGGAAGTAGTTTGTTCGCCAGCTGGTAATTGAACGGATAAGGTTGCTTCAAATTGTTTCATGAATTCTACTACCTTTTCTCTATATTCCTCGGTCGACGGTTTCTTATTGTTTGCGACTTTAAACCACGTTGTGGTACATGGGGCTGCATAGTTTTTTGCCAGTTCGTCCACTACGCGCTCTATTTCAAAAAAGTCTATTTTCATATCCTTATTTAGGTAAAATATCTTATATTTACTCCGGAAAAAAATTATTATCAAGATTTCCGATTAGGCAATACGACAACGAATATACCATGGGAAAGAGGATTTATTTTTTGAAGAAATTCCTAATTGGCAATACATAAAAATGATGTTAAATGTCATTAACTAATGGTTGATGAAATTGACAGATTTTTGTTGTCACAGCTTGGGAAAAATTCACGTACATCTTCATACGAAATGTCAAAATACTTACAAGAATTGGGCTACAAAATCACCGATAGAACTGTGCGATATAGACTAAAGAGATTGGAGAAGTCTAACATCATATTAGCCTATTCTCTTCTCCTAAATCCAGCTTTACTATCAGAAATGATAAATCGTACAATTCTTCTAAAATTCAAATTTCGTGCTGATACCTCTGTTATGATCTCTCGTCTTGAGAAATACTGTGGAGAATCATTTTTTTGTGTTTATTCTGCCAGGATGACGGGAGACTTTGACTGGATATGTCATTTTGTTTTTGATTCTCTGGAACAATTTGAATTTGAGAGTTCCAACTTCTTGAATAGGTTTATTGATCTTATTGATGATTTCCGGTCTTACGAATCCAGTATGGTTAAGGTTACCCCTTATACTTTTTTTGATGATCATGAAATAAGAGACCAAAAATGGCGCGCCTACAAGATTCTGAACTCCTTGAAAAAGTACCACAATTTAAACGAAAAGCTACAGTTTATCGTTGAAAGTTTAGTAAAATACTTTGGAGCAAAGTTCGCGCGAATATGGTTACTTGACAGAGAACGTAAAAATCTTGTTCTAAAGTTTAGCGCTGGAAAGTACAAAAATATATATGGAGAGTTTTCAAAGGTTCGGGCTGACTCAAATAAGATAGGGAATATAGTAATAACTCGTAAACCAACAATTACAAATGATGTTGTTAATGACAAGAGAATCAGATATCCTGAGTGGGCTAAAAAGGAAAAACTTCAATCATTTGCTGGTTATCCTCTTACTCACGGTAATAAAGTGATTGGAGTTTTAGCAATGTTTAGCACTAAAAGAATGCAGGCAGCTGACTTTGAAATACTAGGAGTATTTTCAGATCAGATTTCCAAGGAACTTGAAGGATTATTCAAGGCGGTTGATTTCTTGATACCTGAGGGGTCAAACAGTTAACTTAAAAAATATGAATAGGCATCATCACTTATGAATAAAACCATTGCTTTATTCATAGCTTCGGGCTTGGTAATTTTGGTAGGAACGATCGTAATGTACAATATAGAATCACAGGTACCTAATTCAAAAATAAAAACTCTTCTTGATGCACTTTGGTGGTGTGTTTCAGCAGTTACCACTGTAGGATATGGAGATATAGTTCCGGTCAGTGTTATAGGGCGAATCGTAGCGATATTCTACATGTTCTTCGGTATATCGATGATAGCAATTCTGTTATCCGTTATTACAACCACTTTCTACAAAAAGAGATTTGAGAAAGAAGAAAGGGAAAAGAGAGAACACGAATTAAATAATCTCAAAAATGAATTAATGCAAAGACTTTCAGACATTGAGGAAAAACAGGCAAGATGTATTGACTTGGTTACAAGATTGCGGTGATTTCAATACTGCAATACCTATATCTGAAACCATAGCGATTTGGTACTTGAAACTTCTAGTGTCAATTGATGCCTGATAGCAACGCAGGCGCTAAGCTTAAAATAAAATAAAAAAATTGGGAAACACTGGTTTATCCCATCGCTTCTTGGCAGTGTTAAGTTACAGTTCGTCCTTAGCTCGTTTAAATGAGTCAGGCATCACTTTTGTGCCTGTAGCGCCAGCTGTTATCATTTGTATTCCTGCTATCAATAGTCCTATTGCTATGACAAATCCTGCAAAGACCATACCGAACAAAGGAGACACAAGGACGATGATCCCTATAATTATTAACAATATCCCTACTCCAATTAAGAATGCTCTCCTCCAGCCAGATTGGCCCCCTGAGAATCCCTGTGCTATACTTGCACCACCAACAAAGAGAAGCGCTACGCCGATGAAGATCGATATAATCCAACTAGCAAATCCCGGATATGCCATCACAAGCACAGAAAATATGAGAGCAAGTATTCCTAGTCCTATCATCGTCCATCTTCCTCCCCGTCGAAGGAAAATTCCAGAAATAATTCTCTCGATACCTACAACAAACAAAATTATAGCAAGTATAAAAACTACAGCTACAAAAGTGACCGCTGGGAATGCGAGTGCGTAAATAGAAAGAATGACAGTAATAATCCCAAGACCGATTTGTACTCCTCGAAGCCATCCAGGAGACTTGTCCATTGACGTTGTCATTGATTAGACACGCCATCCACACTATTTAAAGTCTTGTAAATAAAACAAAAAAATACTCAATTTTACAAATCTATAGCCCATAAAACATATATTTTTATAACTAATTTAACACCGAAATCTCATCAGCACGATTGAATTGGGAACTAGAATTAAGAGCGAATAAATTTCTTTTGTAACAGTCGGTTTCACCTATAGTATTCTATTGTAACAATATATTTGTCTATGAATTGGACAAGGGTGTCTCGAATTTATTCTACTGGCTTTCTTGCATATAACCAGGTTCTAGTCATGTTGGATGCTTTTTTGAATTACGTGCGGATTAAAGTAGGTTCAATTTGTCTGCATGAAAACCATTTGAAATCAACGTCTCCACGGTACCACTTGTAAACCATACGTGGCGCTCCCCAGGCTCCAACTTCGTAGTCTTCGCCTTCACAAATTGCCTTTGGTCCCCATTTATAGGGTCGTGTGTCAATAACCTCATTTACCTTTATCCAGGTTTTGCCATCGCCACTAAAATTCATCCATTGTTCCAATTTTACTTTTGGATTATTCATATCCCGAGATAGAATTATGTGAATATACTTTATCCCAAACCAACCATGACCAGCCAAAATGATACGTGGAACTATGGCTTTAACACCCGCTGGGTCGTTATGATACTTGTTTGGGCTTTGTTTGGTGAATTTAACTGTTGATCTTGTCATCGTAGAATTGCAATTTGTTTCACAGTCGTAGTTGAATTCCTCACAACAAAGATGATCGGCCTCATCATGATGATTACAAGGGCCCCTGAGGTAGATACCATCATTTTCTGTAGGCTTGTGGACATTAAAGAAACCTGTCAATTCAACATCATCAAGATCGCTTTTATCGTATGTATAGCCTCGGGCCATAGAGTCCTTAAAACTCATCTTACAACCACCTATCGCATCTTTATAGTCAGGATCTACGTTCAGGTTAAACTTTACTCTATGATTGTCGTCAGCTGTCCAGGAATCATCATCATTCTTTACTAATTTACTATAGGTAGAACCACCGCCTCTTTCAAAATGCGAATCAAATGGTTCATCGTGATTCATATACCAAACAAACCCCTTTTGTTTAGTAGGATACAAAAAGGCCACACCATCAGATCCAACTTTGTTAAGCCGCTTGATTATTACAGCTTTACTAGTTGGAGTAACATTAGTGCCTACCGTCTTTCCAAACGGAACTAATGGCAGTAACATAAATGCAGTACCTGCAGTTCCCACCATTTTTAAGAAATCAAGACGTGAGAATGAACGCTCTCTTGGCATTTCACCTGATAATTCAGCTTTGGAATATATAAAACATAATGATACAAAAAAATTAATTCAAAATATTTATCTGGATGTATTTACTTGGCATTTGATATCTTGGTTCGTATAAATTCTCTTAAATCACTAGCTTCCTCTCTATAAGCTCGAATCTTGTGAATTTGCCCGTCAGGACATTTTACCTCAACTGTTACTATGTTAACTTCTGCATCTGAACCAAGTACACTCGGATATATTTTTTCTACCTTACAGCCATTATTTAGCAGATTTTGTAGCTTCAACATTGATTCATTCAATATCTATAGACATCATGTATGTATTATTTAGAAAATTGAATATTAATATTGCTATTGCTCGAAATGTGTTATGAATACAGTCTATTACCGCGCTTGTTAAAGCAGCGGTGGCTGATGAGACAAGCATATCCGTAATAAGGGATTAAGGACAGTCTAATATTGAGAGTCAAATGCAGGAATCTGAAACTGAGATAACAAGAAGAGCTACTCATCCAATTAATCATCTCATTCTTAATAGATGGTCACCAAGATCCATGACAGGGGAGGAGCTTAAGAACGAAGACATTATGTCGCTTTTTGAAGCTGCCCGATGGGCTCCTTCTTCGTATAACAATCAACCTTGGAGATTTATTTATGCCAAGAGAAACACAGAACATTGGGACAGATTGTTTAACTTATTGGCTGAAGGTAACAAGATTTGGGCAAAAAATTCTGCGTTACTAGTTGTAGTAATATCTAGGAAAAACTTTGAATACAATGAAAAGCCAGCAAGAACATATCAATTTGACGCAGGATCCGCCTGGGAGAATCTGGCATTAGAAGCATATTCTAGAGGTATTGTTGCTCATGGTATGCAGGGTTTTGATTATGAAAAAGCTAGAGCGGACTTGGGAATCCCTAATGATTTTGAAGTAATGGCAATGATTGCAATTGGCAAAAAAGCGGCCAAGGAAATTCTTCCTCCCGAACTTCAAGAAAAGGAAAAACTCTCTGATAGAAAACCGCTAAAGGACATTATTATGGAAGGGATTTATCGAAAGTGATATAACTAAATTTGATTATTTTCCAGTCTTTTCTTTCCCTTATCCGTTAATCGGACTTCTGAATCTTCAGCTTCGTTATTTACCAAAAAGCCGTCGCCATTTAAAATTTTAGCAATCCGATCTACTTCGGCTTGATCAAATAATCCTATTTCTTTGCCAATTTCATATTTGCTGAAATAACTTTTTTGGCCTCTATCTGCAGTTTTTTCGAAAAGTTTCAAGAGAAACCTGTCAAATGCCTCATTAGACATGATTACTCAAAATTTAGGGTTAGGAATAACGGAGTCCAGAATTTCGTCCTTCACCAAATGCGTTTTTACTCAAATTCTTTTCAGACCTATACACGAAGTATGTATCAAACACCTGCCATATCCAATATGCAGCCATAATTATCCAATTTAGGGGAAATGCGAATAAAAATGCTAAAGTAATAGACAATGCTAAGGCGCATACTAGAATACTCAATCCTCGCTTCTTACGATTAAGATAGATTTGACCGAGTCCTGGTAAAATAATGCTAAAGAAATAGGCATAGAACGGACTTTTTTCTGACATAGTCTTAATCGTTTTCCATTAAATACTAGTCGTAGGAATTTGAATTGTACTGACTAATTCATGATAACATTTAGTGCAAACCATCTTGCCTAGGAATTGATTCAGAGAGTAGGTCCTTTTTCTACAACTATCACATATCATTTCAGATTCCATGTTATAAGATATTCATCATGGCTTAAATCAGTTGCATACTACAATGTGTATCACTTCTGTAGAGATTTGTTTCAATGAATACTTTATGATTAGATTTTTACTCAATTTAATGACAAATTAATACGTGATGATATTATCACCATATTAGTAACCTGACATTGTACTCGTCTAAATTCAAATTACGTGGAAATAATTATTTATTTGAATATTTGCAAACTAGGATAAAAGATCAGATAAGTAGCAATAGTAAATAGAAATTAGGAATATTCCCCATGGACATAACACCATCTCCATTGTTTGTTAGGTAAAGCCAACATTACAGGGTGATTAGTTTCTTTGTAGTGCTTTGTTGCATGAAGCCCAACAGAAGAATCACAACAACCTACGTGACCACAAACTAAGCACATGCGCAATGCAACCCAATCAGTTCCTTCTACTTGACATTCTTCACATCCAGATGTTTTTGGAACTTGGTTTTCCTTTGCACCAACAAAATGTTCACATCTATTTTGCCTACTCATATTAGTAAATGGAAGCAAAGCTATAAAAAGTGTCGATTCTCTTCGACATCTCAACAGCCAGAAATTGTAATATAAAAAATTGATGTAGGTTTAATTAATTTTTCTACGAATCTATAAAACTTAGAAATTCATAAATTTTCACGTTTTTACGCATCCAGTTAAACTGTCGGTAACGTCATTAATGACGTATAATTGTTTCCGGTTATCTTAATCATACCTTTAGATCATCTCTACCCTCTCTTATTGATTACAGAAGCCAAATTGCTTATACGCAATTTTACGCTCTAAATAGGCTAATTATCTCGATCTCAATCAATAAACTCAGAAATACTTTGCACAACTACTTAAAAAAAATATAGTAAATAAAAATCAAGTAGGGAGAATTGAACTCGCATATTTTACAACCAAGTCATGCTCTAACGTTACTGGTAGAATGAATATTGCATTGAAGAGGAACCTGAGCAGGACCACAATAACGATGATCACGATTATGATCAATGCGATATAGACTAGTGTGCTTAAGACCATATCAGTTTAAGATCATAAAAGTATAAATAACTGTAATATTCGCTATCCATGTTCGTTTTGCGATATAACTGATTTAAAGAATATTGTGCAATAATACGGTGACATGGGCGACGAAAAAAAGAAAGAAACTTATGAAGAAAAAAAAGACGAATTTGGTAACGTAACTGAAAAGAAAACGATAGAAGAAAAAGAAGAAGACGACTAATTTTTTTTCCTCAAATTAACTGTATATTCAATTTTGCATAATCTTTCACGTACCCACTCATACCACTACGTAAAAATTCTTTTGTTACCCTCTTGTGACACTCATTGCATAGAGTTCTCAAATTATTATGATTATGCAGAAATTCGGTAATCATCTTTATCTTATTCTCAAGCGAATCGAATCTGTAACCTAATTTCTTATAAAGTGACCTTGGAATTATATGATCGCATTCAAGTCCACGTGATCTTGCAAATTTTTTTCTATATGAATAGGAATATTTTTTTCCACAGATTTGACATGTGTAGTTATCTCGTTTGAATATATCAGAACGAACTCTGTCCCAGTAAAAATTATGGTAATACCATTTTTCAAATTGTTTATTGCATTCTCTTGAACAATATTTCCTAAATGGAAACTTAATCAAATTTTGACATCCAGTATTTCTGCAAATATTATTTCCCATGTTGTCAAATCTATCAAACTCTCTTATGTATACAATATTCCTAGACGACATACAAGAATGACAGAGTCAGATTACTTTATTTTCTAATCGAAGAAAAAAAATTCACCTAGGAATTAATTTGGTTGGCCTTAATTGGTTGGTTGCCGGAACATCAGATCTTCCACTCAAAGCTGTGACTAGTTGGTCCTACCAAAATCAGTTCATGGCATAATTCATTTAGTTTAATTTAAGAATTCTAATCTGGGTGGGATGTAGATATTAATATTTAAGAGATTTTAAATGCATATATATTAACGATTAAGTCCTATTAACTGTATGGCATATCGTAGTAGAGAAGAAATTTTTGCATCTATTTTAGACACTACCGGATCGGGAGCAGGAGTCACTCGCAGTAAAATAATGTTTGGATCTTACCTCACATATGCCCAGGTTGTAGAATATTCAAAGATCTTGATTCAACGTGGATTGCTTGAATATGACCCTATTGATAGGACATATAAGACAACACCTAGCGGATTTACCTTTCTACAACTGCAAAATGAATTGAATCAAATGATAAAGGTTTCAAATCCATCTAGAATTTGAAAATTTGAAGAGCAAACAATATCATTGATTTTATTCCCAAAAAAGATTTAGATTCCTCTGCATAATTACTTATCTAGATACTTTCTCGCCAGATGATTGTTTATAGTAACGTTTTTCTGTCGTTTCCAGGGAATGATAAATAATAATAAGTGGTAGATCAAGGAGTGTCATGACACCGACACAGGAAGATAATTTCCGACTCGTGAAATCTGCTATTGATGCGCTTAATACAGGAGATACATCTAGAGTCTCAGAATTTATCAGCCCCATATATTTTAATCATGAATCACAAATGGATCCAGTCAGATCAAAAATGAGAGGACCGCAGGAATTTATTGATACTGTGGTCAATCTACGGAAGGCCATTTCAGATATACATTATGAACTACTAGAAAGCGTAGCATCAAATGAAAAAGTAGTTTCGATAGTATCTGTTAAAGGTAAACATACTGGCAGCTTCTTTGGGTTCATTCCACCATCAGGGAACAAGATTTCTTATCAAGCTGTGCACATATTTACAATTGGTGATGACGGAAAAATAACTGAACATAAAGCGATCCGAGATGATTTGGCATTGATGTATCAGCTTGGAGTAGTGAAGGGTACAGCTCTACAATATGAAAACTTCCTAAAAGAGTGGAAACGAGTGAAATGGTGATGAACATACAAAAGGTTTTAAAAGTATAAAATTTGACAATCTACAATTAAAGAACTGTCTTCAAACTTAAGAATTTATCGTATAGCAAAGTATGGTGTAAGAAAACCGGTGCATTACTGCACATCCGACTTTAACTTCTCTTCATCCACATACTTCAAGCATGGACAAGCATCGGACTTTGAGATGTGGTTTACACATCTTCTTTGATGATGCATGTCCATCCAATGCCACTTTATATCGTGGCCACAAATACACGTTGACATAATTCTTTCTCATTAATAATATAGCCTACGAGACTTATCTAATTTTCGGAACTTCGTTAATCCGTAAATCTTCAAACACGAGCGTGTTGGCGCTGTTATGCTAGAATGAAAAGAGGAGGAATTGGAGATCCAGAAAACAAGAGCTTAATAGGTAGCGACGGACAAGTTAGACTCATATACTTCAATTGAATTAAGAGTAAGTATGTCATATGATTCAAGAAACACCATAAACAGGTTTTTACAGCTGAATAGATTGAATTCCTCAATAAACCATTTGCCGATCGTAATTGAGCCATTCCAAATGTATCCTCCTAGTATAATTCAAAACAATAGAAATAGATTGGCCTCAGGGCCTATTGTCAACAATATTCCTGATCTTCCAAGTAATTCTATGGGAACTGAATTATTGGATGATTTGCGTATTCGTCAGGAAGAATTCCTTAAAAGAATAAGAAAACACCCTCAAAATTCGATGAGGCACAACTCACAATATGAAACTGAAAAATAATACTAGTACAAGCTGTTCTTACTATTGAAATTTTATTTGGATTCTTTTGAGATCGTACTCTGTATGAGATAGAAATTATCTCACAACATTGAAAATCCAAGATTCCTACTTTAACTAAATGCTATTCTAGAAACTATCCTCAATCCTCAGAAGAAAAACGGTGGTTAAAAAAATGATGTCCTCTTTCTCAAGCCAGTTCGGTCATTTCATGTAACATTGATTTATTTGATGAACTTCTCACAGAATTTTGAATTATTTTCGCGGTTTCAAAATCACATTCTAGTACGGACGCAAGATCATCTACCTTCATATTGATGATTTGTTTTTTATTGAGCGAATGCTTCATAATTAAATCCTTCAGAACATCAGGAATAGCTAAAGATTTAATGCCGCTCCTAAATAACATGTTTAATAATAGTATCTATCTTATATAAGATTTTTCTAATGAATTACTTTAGTCGATAAACCTAGTTGCAATAAATTTGGTTAATTATTGAATTTTTTGTCAAGATTTTAACTAAAAATAATAAAATGACATCAAGATTAGAATAATTTATGCTCAACTTGATATCTACTTAAGTTATGCCGCTTACAATCTCATAATGAATTCGGGGGCTAATACAAAGGTCGATCTGGTAGGGAGATTCATTAATTTCTATAATCGCTACGAAAATCTAAATTTAAAAATAACTTTTTTCCTGATATCTCTTCAGATACTTCATTTATACTGGCTGACGACGGACGTTGTACTCCAAAAGATATTTGGTGAAAGTTTCTTTTTGGCACCTAAAAGTCTCTTACCAGTTTTTGTAATAATAGACTATATAGAAATTCCTGCACTAATATCTGGTTTAATTTTCTACGCGTACAGCATACGTACCAATAAATCCACTGCCAAGAAGAGTTATCTATTTTTAGGGCTACTCGGAGTACAAGTTATTCATATTTTCTGGATCACTGATGAAGTAGTATACAACAGTCTTTTCAATTCTAATTTTGTAGAAATTCCATATGTATTATCATGGATTGCTATACTCATAGATTATCTTGAGCTACCGGTAATGGCCGACCTTTTTTATAAGGTCATTAAGAAGAAAAAAAAGTAGTAAAACTATACTCGTATTACAATTAACAAGCTATTTCTTCAAATGTTGGTTCATAATCTCAAATGTCTTAATCTTTTCTTCCACAGTCTGGATGTATTTTTGGTAAAGATCTATACTAGTAGTATCAAAAAATTTAGCTTATTTTACAATCCCTAAATCGAATAGTCTATTCAGGGTTATGCATACATTTCAAGTATATCTCACGTCTATGTCAATATATCTATGTCAATAGATCCAATGCCATCTTTAGATCAGAGATTTCAGCTTCGATTACTTCCTTATCCAGTTCATCTCTTGCATACTTTCTCAGTCTTTCACAAGCATGTATTTCTGACATCAGAATGTCCTTCTTGTCTTTGGATAAATTGTGGAAAGATTCAACAAATGAATATATCACTTTTCTCTCATTGTCTTTACATCCGCAAGTTTTAGCTGTTATCTCATAAGGAGCTTCAGATTCTGTTATGTTCATTCTTACAACCCCCTCCTCTTGCTTGATACTGAATCTCAAAATCCTGAAAACTACAACCACATGCAGTAAAGGTATTCAGATTAGTAATGATCACAATTAAGATCCGCTGTAGGAATATTTTAAGCTATAACCCAAGAAATATCTTGTTCAATAACATTTCTTCACGATCTATCAACTTTATTCTAAAATATCTAAGAAATGCTTAGCCGATTATAACCATTTTCAGATATTTTAACTATTTTTGGGGTAGGATAACATAGGAACTGCACAGCGTGCTAACCATTGCCAAAAAAAAACATCCGATAAGATGAAGAAAAACAGTCGAATTGAAGCATCTCCTACTGAAGATGATGGCCGGGATTATATGAGTGTGGTTATGAATGAACACAAGCTTGGTGATAAATAATGATGATTTTAATATTTGAGTTAACCAATTTTACTTATCATCATCTCCTATATTTATTCCCGATAATAAAAAAGTTAAAACGAATCGAATCGTATTTTACCAACTTATGGTAATCTAATATTGTCGTTATGACTCTACAAAGAGTTGGGAGAGTATCTTGAAGTATTGTTATTACTCTAATTGTTATTTATCCCATACATTCTGAAGTATTCCTTCCCAAATATCATTTGGATGCTTAATTTTACATGAATTAGGAACAAATAATACAAATGTAGATCATGGAGACTTTAGATCTCATATCTATTTACTAATTATAGTATCAATATTTTATCAACCCGAGAGATTTTGAGAGATTTTGCTCCAATTTCTTATCTAGTATATTTTTCAGTAGAAAAATCATAGACTAATTTTCTAGTCGATGCTATTGGAATTCATTAATTTAATATAGTGCAGTGATCAAGTGTATTCAGGTGGAATTATGAAAACTAGGATTACATTGATTGCAGGGCTAAGTATTGTATTTCTTTTCCTTAGCATCTATGGTATACCATACGTAAATGGTCAGTCTTCCACTGCAAATAGTAGTCCAGGAGATAATCAAACGAGCAGTACAAATTCTGCACTAAAAACGGAGAATTTAGATCCTTTTGAGCTTGAAGGCTCATCTAACAGCGCGAATACAGATAATAGTAATGATCCAGCACAGTCTGATGATGGATCATCTGCCAATAGCAACAGTGATGATGATGATGGATCATCTGCCAATAGCAACAATGACGACAGTGACAAGGATGGATCAGGCGATGACAAATCTTCAAAAGATGACAAAGAAACTAAAGATGATAAGAAGTTTGAGTTACCATTCCCATAAGTTATTATTCTATCCAGCAGACATTTTCATTCGGCAAAATTGAA
Source organism: Nitrososphaeraceae archaeon (assembly GCA_036280615.1). Taxonomy (GTDB): domain Archaea; phylum Thermoproteota; class Nitrososphaeria; order Nitrososphaerales; family Nitrososphaeraceae; genus TA-21. The sequence continues at coordinate 10,039 of DASUQJ010000097.1, read as the reverse complement.
CTAACTATTAGATTATAGACACATCTCAGGACCCTACACCCTTAATTGTGATCCATATCACATGTGTATTATAGATTGAATATCTTACACACAGTGAGTACCTTTGCCCATTCTTCAAGTGATTCAACAACCGACCTAGCTTCATCAAGATTTTTTCCGATTGTCACTACCCCATGATTTTTTATTATGACTGCCCTCACTCTGCTATCTTTAAAGCATCTTGATACCTTGGATGCCAATTCGAAAGTACCCGATGGGGCATTCTCTATAATAATAGGATCACCAACAATTATTTTTGCTTCCTCAATTACCTCCTCGAACTTGGATGCTATAGAAATTCCAAGCGTGTATGGACTATGACAGTGAACAATAGCGTTAGCATTCGTATTCTCATAAATCTCCCCATGCATAACCCACTCTCTGCTAGGCTTGCGTTTACCAATTATTTCCTTAGTTTTAATGTTGATTTTAACTAGGTCTGTGGTTTTGATTTTATATCTTGGTGTCTCACTTGGAGTGATCCACATCCATATTTTATCAAACCTTGCGCTATGATTGCCAGATACTGCTGTGTTTAAGCCTGAGGTGTAAAGGGCCTTAACACAATTTAATAGCTCTGTCTTTAGATTCAATGGCTTAAAATCAATATAGTTACGGTGATGTTATTTATCGTTTCGTAGCGCTATTGGGCAAACTTGCTTACATCGGTTCGACTTGTATTTAGTTACCATAGTATGGTAACCCATGATATTGAAGTTTATATTGTAGTTTAGCTACTTACTAGATAGGGTTGCTTCGTTCTTGATGGTCATTATCTCGCAAAGCCGTTTCATCCATGTATATAATTTCCCAAAGATGACCGTTAATGTCCTGAAATCCACGTCCGTACATCCAACCATGGTCTTGTGGTTCCCTTGACTCTGTGCCCCCAGCTTTAATCACATTTTGTATCATCCGATCTACTTTTTCTCTACTTTCAGTTGACAATGCGATTATCACTTCAGTATCTTTTATAGTATCACAGATCTCCTTTTCAGTAAAAGATTTAAAGAATTTTTCAACTAGGAGCATCACATAAATATTTTCGTTAACGATCATGCACGTAGCGTTCTCATCTGTAAATTGTGGATTAAATTTAAAGCCTAGCTTCTTAAAAAATTCTATGGTTTTGTTCAGGTCTTTGACAGGTAAATTAACAAATATTTGTGATGGCATTCTATTTCTCTTTCAACTTATAATCGAAATGAAAATTAAAAAACTTTTGAATTTAGTATTCATTTTACTTTATAAAATAATGGAGAATTTCGGCGTATACTTCTATAGTTCCAGATAGTTATGTCTTTGTAATTCCACTCTTTCTAAGTCTTTCCTTTGCGTCTGGAGAATCAACGCCTGTCTCTCCGTTCTACGATGCGTTGATCGTTTGGATCTCTCTGTACGGCTGTGGACGGCGCAGTTCACTTATATTCTCTGGGGACATGGGGCTCCTTTGATGACTTATCACATTCCCGGAATTTGGTCAATGAGTACTTTGCATTACTGAAAGAGATTGCTCTAATGTTTATTTGACTTTTTAATCCTATTATAGTTAGTTGTACATATTGTCAATATACTATTATGGACCCAAACATTAGTCAAAATGAAAGTAAGGTGGATAAGGACAGTGGAAGTCTTACTTGTGACGTATGCGAACAAACATTTGATACTATGGAATCGTTTAAGGAGCACAAGGCAGCAGAGAATAATGATGAGGGATTGAAATACAGAGGCATAGATTAGCGTAGTATTATCGCGTTCACAAAGTAAATTAAATTTCTGTGTCGTAGGATTGACATGTATTCAATTCGTCAAATATTTTAGTATAACAACCAAACTGATATTGTCATATTAGAACCTGATATGACAAGTACAATTTGCAATCGTTACTGAGTTTGATACTAAGCATTTACTTCGGGGAAGACTTTTGGGAGACACGAGAAATTAGGATATCTATTTTACGCAGTGAGTATGAAAATTTGACCACGACTGCAACCTGAGTCTATGCTACTAATTGAAGGCATCTGACCTGGTAATGAAAATGTATTATTTATATGAATTTATGCAAAAACTACGAAATTTTATAAATTTGATAGGATTTTATTTTAAATCTGTTTTTGAATGAATTACTTTTCTGTTAAGACGAATTGATATGCGTCATTAAAAAGGAAATTAATTTATAGTCTCAAATACACCTAAGACTGAATGGTGAACAAGATAAATTTACTAGGTACAAATCCAAAAATACTCACGAATATCAGCATTTCAATCCTGGCGATACTTGTCCTATCAGTAACTTCTGGTGTATACGCACAAGATTATGATTTTAAAAATAAATTACCAGGAGATAATCACGGAGATAACAGTCCATCAGAAAAAAATTGTAAGAAATCTGACACCTTAGAAGAAATATCCATAAAAATAGATGCAGAAAAATGTGAAATCGATGATATTAAAAATTACAAGGAATGGAATTTCTACAAACTAGAAGATCCAGAAACTAAGCAGTGCTTGACTTACTTTGAGGATCTGGGAGGCTCTTTAGTAGATTATGAGGTAGTCTACTGTTATGCATATCCTGAAAAATACGATGAAAAGAACAACTGACTGAGAAACTTATTGTAATTGATAGTGCCTCTCTAAGGGCATGCAATTACACTTTTATTTAAATGAAATCATAATTACCATTGCTCTCGTACCCTGAATTGAATTGCACCATGGATTAGCATTCTTATTTGTCTTCCCTGTCACTCCGATGTTCCTTTATTTGTGAGGCTGAGCCCCTGTCGCTAGAATTTACAATCCGTTTTTTATTCGACGCATATGCATACCCAAAAGACGCTATAATTATTGTTACTGCTAATACTGGGCCAATAATATCGGGTAATATTTCCAAGTTGGTTATTGTTTCATATGAAGCAATAGCTCCCACCGCTAGTGCAGCTGCACTCAATAAATAAGCCATATATCTAAAGCTTTTTTTGTCGAATATTTTAGAAAAGGCGGATCGGAGAATGAAGGTGTCTAATGTATCTATTGGAATCATTCCTACAGCGAAGAACCCCGCAAGGATTAAGGCTACTTGGACTCCAAGAGATGCTGACGCTATTGCTGATAAAGTAATTGCTGAGATCTGAGTGGCTGTATCAAATCCTAAACCAAAAACTATTCCGGTAATTAGCGCAGAACTAAAAGGTTTCATGATTCCCATCCTGGATAAAACTTTGCTCGCGAGGATAGCTGACCCCGTTTTACCCCATTTCTTCGTTGAGTAAATATTCATTGCGCCGATCACTCCTAACGCAATACCTCCTATCACTCCTCCCAAAAATGATAATTGCTCAACATTTGTTATATTGCCTACAACGTAAATGATTAGTATCATTTCAGCCAGAACTGATATCATGTGACCTACACTAAATCCCGCGCCTACCCACTGCGAACTTCTACTAGCGTTATGTAACCTCACTAGGTTATCTATCGCTGTGATATGGTCCGCATCGAGCGCATGACGTAAGCCTAACAAAATCATTGTGGGAATCGAAATTAAAACAAATGTCAGTGGATCGACCAATTTACGACTTCTAAGTATCAACGAATGATGCTTATATTTTTTAATTTTCTCCACAGTTTCCAGAAAGAATTCAAAATTATTAAATTAGCAAAAAATTTGACCTTACATACGTTCTATGCTGTAGTTATAAAATGATGCCTTGAACTTTTGTTCCCCTTTTCTGGATTTTTTCGATGAGGAATATAAGAGAATGATAAAGACTTCGAAACACAGATTTAGGCATAGTAATTCCTTTTGTAACTGCTGACAGCGGCGACTCTGTTTCCAGGTCTACGAAGAGTATGATTTTTGGTGGTAATTAGAGGAAATTTCAAACTTTAAGACAATTGACTATGCATAGAAGATAGGCATAGTAAGAAAGGTATAGTGATAAAGAAAAAACATAACTATCGGCAAGCGATTCTATGACTAGGGTCATTTGTAAGACTATGATTCTTATTGAGAAGATAATCGGGAACATCAATTCTGATTCGCATCTTAAAGAAAAGTATCATGATATGCTGAAAAGTGATAATGTTGAGAAAATTGAAATCACTCGTCTTGAATCTGAAAGAGCTAGAATAAGGAAAGTATCTAATAAAGGAACGGATTTAGCTCTTACCATGACACTTGGTTCCCATATTAATGACGGTGACGTAATACTATTGACAGATGACAAAATGGTAATAGCAAAACGGGTTCCCGAACATGTTGCTAAGATTTCTTTAAAAGGGAACATATCAGCCGAACAAATATTGGAAACGGCAATCAAAGTTGGTCATACTATAGGGAATATGCATAGACCGATAAAGATTACAAACAATAAAATATATTTTCCTATACAATCCGAATCTGAAATTGAATTGTTCCAAAAGCTACTTTCTAATTTAATAGATAATATTGATATTAAGAGTGATAACATAATTTTTGAGCCCGAATCAGGTTATGATATTCATGGACACTGATATAGATAGAGTCGACATCAGTTTATTGCAGATGTCCGACTCTTTCTTCCCAACAGGACTATACGCAACATCCAACGGGTTGGAATCACTGTCACAAATAAAGAAATTAAAGAGGAAGGATATTTCTAGATTTATTACTATTCACTTAAGACAGGTAATAGGACCGTCCGATTGTACAGCTTTGGGTAATGCTTATGAGTCTTGCAGGAAAAGGGATTTTGCTTCTCTCCTTACCGCAGATAAATCTCTTTATTTTATGAGAATGGTAGAGGAGACACGAAGCGCTTCTGTGAGGTCGGGTAATCAATTACTGAAATGTGTTAGCTCCTTCACAAAGTACAAGAAAGTTTTGAGGGTTTATCAAAACGCTATCAGTAAGGGTAACGCGACAGGAGTTTATCCTGTAGCCCTTGGAGTAGCGACGTGGTCACTTGATATACCAAAGAATAAAGCTGGATTGATACTATTATATGGATTCGCAGTAAGCGTTATAGGAGCTGCTTTGAGACTAGGTATACTTCAGCATCTTGAGGGTCAGCAAATAATTCACGAACTAAGACCTGTCATTTTGGAATCTATCATGAAGAATATAGAAAGACCAATTTCAAACATGTGGCAATTTGCACCAGGTCTGGATATTCTGCAAATGAAACATGAAATGATGGACTCAAAAATGTTTATTACATGAAAAATGTCTAAATTTTGTTATGTCTTCTAATCGAATCCCTCGTGTTGGAATTGGTGGTCCTGTCGGGTCGGGTAAAACTATGCTAATAGAGCAAATTGTTCCTATACTTTCTAAAAAGGGCTACAAAGCAGGAATAATTTCGAATGACGTCGTCTCGAAAGAAGATGCAGACAGGATGAGGCAAAATCTTGCAACAGAAAAGGGACTTGTACCTGAAGAATTAGTAATAGGAGTTGCCACAGGGGGATGCCCTCATACTGCTGTAAGAGAAGATCCATCAATAAATCTCTCTGTAGTAGAAGAAATGGAATCAAAATACAATTATCTGGATTTAATTCTGATAGAGAGCGGAGGGGACAACATTACAACAACTTTTAGTCCGGCTCTGGCTGACTATTTCATTTACATCATCGATGTAACAGGTGGTGACAAGTATCCTAGGAAAAGAGGGCTTGGAATAGAAAACTGTGACCTTCTAGTAATAAACAAGATAGATATTGCTCCCTATGTAGGGGCTGATCTAAAGATAATGGAGCGAGATGCAAAGATTGTTCGAAATAAAAAACCGACGGTTTTTGTCAATTCTAAAACAGGCCAAGGAGCGGATATTGTCGTATCTTACATCATAAAGGATCTTCTTTTCGAAGCCTCACCTAAAACACTGGTGAATAACTGACGATAACTAAATTGATTGTGCACTATGCAAATAGTAACAAGAATTATAGAAATGGAATCCGCATTAAAGATAATCAAAGGGCTGCAAAAAGTTTTGGGTCAAGAATGAAAAGGACCGTCGACTACTATACACCTCGAAATATTCCATCAGAGATTGAGACTTATCTCACAGAAACTCTCCATCCTGGGGTTAGCAATTCCGGAAAGGTCGGCATTTTGCGCCTAAAGTTTGAAAGGGATACTGATATGGATAAAACCGTTATTAGAGAACAATATTGTCGTGTACCACTATGCATACAACGTGCCCTGTATCTGGAGGAAAGTCTGCCTGCAATGGCTTATGTTTATATCGTTTCCCCTTCAGGGGGGATATTGCAAGGTGACCGATATCATATTGATATAACGCTCGGTAACAATGCTTTTGCTCATGTTACCACACAGGGAGCTACTAGAATTTATAAGATGGAAAAAAATTATGCAACTCAGATGATTAGTATCAACGCGGGAGAAGGAAGCTATTTTGAGTATATACCCGATCAGATAATACCATTTCATAATTCTAGATTTTACCAAGAAGTAGAATTGAGCATTCATGACAACGCGACAATGCTCTATTCAGAAATGATAGCTCCAGGCAGAGTAGAAAGTGGTGAAGCCTTCGAATATGACATCTGTTACATTAAAACTATCGCACAGAATCATTTACGCAAATCCAGATTCATGGATATTGTAAAGTTAGAACCAAAGAAAGAAGACTTGACTGTTGAAGGCATATTGGGAAAGTTTCAAGTAGTTGGCACAGTATATATCATCACAAGAGAACTCTATGTGAAGCGCCTCAAACATGAGATTATAGAAAAAATCAATGAATTCGAAGACAAGATATCCGGTGGCGTGTCAATTCTTCCAACTAGACAAGGAATAATAGTTAGGATACTAGGTAACACGGCTGGAGATGTGAAGAGTCTTATCTTCGAAGTTGTTAGGATAACAAGGAATCAAATTCTTGGTGTCTCCTTCAGTGGAGTAAGAAAGACATAATTTGAATTGAAATCAAACTTGTTTACATAGATCATATAGTAAATCATAATATCTTCCACTTTACCTTAAACAGGAAATAATAGAAATTTCTACAATATTTCTTCACAATTCTGTCGGTCTAAAATAACGTCACCTTCTTTTGAATTATAATCTCTGACTGTATCGTTTCCCTCACCACATGCGAATTTATCAGCGCCCAAACCTCCCGTCAGGATATCGTTACAATTACCTGAAGAGTATATTGTATCGTTACCATTCCCACCAACCTTTTCAGAATTACAGACTCCATTTGTTGTTGTAACTTTATTCTTAAATATGGAAGTACTATCATCAGCACTACTGCCGTTACTCCTCATTGTAGAATGAACTGTGTTCTGAGATACTACGACATTGTTTGAAGTTTGATTAGACTCATTAATGAGCAGACTAGAATTTAGGACATTGCTTGTATCATTCAGAGCATTTGTGACCAGGTTATTTATTTTGGATTTCAGGTTTTTGGAAAAATCATTTGTCATCGAATCTGTAAAGTTGAGTTGGGTAGCAAATACGGATATATGAAAATCGAAAATTGACAACACAGCCACTGCAATAATGCTTGCATACAAGATAGCATTCATGCTTATTATTTCATATGGCGAAGCACTTTATTATTTTTATTCTTATTTTTTAGCATTTGGCAGGATGAACTGCTCGTAGTCAAGAACAAAAAATTTGGTAAATTTTCAGGCGACAACTTGAAACTACACCTTTACTTTGTCAATAATCTCTAAAATTCAACATTATTGGTGAATTCATTAGGTAGTCCATGTGTTGCAAGGAGCATTAAGACTATCAATTCGTATTATTCATTTGTTGTCGAATTGATTTATTTACCACATAAGAGAATGCTGACAAAATTTACTGAACTAAATAGACGGTAAAAATTTTATAGAACATATTTTCTTCAAATTGTGTATAAAATTTAGATGCTACTATCTAAAATAGATTGAATTGGACTATTATATAGAAAAATAATTTTTGAAATTTTCATACTAATATTGTAAAGAACTACTTAAAGTCAATATTATATCAAATTTATTCAGGTTAGCATATTGGTTCAAATTCAAAGCATTCATGCAAAATTAGTATTGTCATTGATTTCATTGTTGTTAATTGCTTTAGTAACTGATTCTGGATCTGGATCATTTTTACAAAAAGGTCTAGCAGCATCAGACGTACGCATTGTTGCATCTGGGGATTGGCACTGTACTAGCGACGCTCAAAAAGCAGTAAATATGGCAAAGAGCATGAATCCTCAGTTAATATTGGGACTTGGAGATTACTCTAGCGAGAAAACAAAAGATTGCTGGGTTAATCTTATAAAACCAGTTGCTTCTATCACAAAAATCGCTATTGGCAATCATGATGATAATTATGACGGCTTGGCTGATTCGTATCTTAAACATTATGGACTTTCAAAACAGTTCTATTCTTTTGATATTAAAAATGTGCATGTATTGACTATGGCAACAGAACAAGAATTCGAGGCAGGCTCTGAGCAATATAGTTTTGTAGTAAACGATCTTAGGAAGGCAGCAAATAACCCAGAGACTAAATGGATTATAGTAACCATGCATCATCCTTTTTATTCTTCACCTAACGAGTGCAGTCTCTCGGACTGTGCGGGTGACGAAGAATTGAGCAAAACATATCATCCACTGTTTGATAAATATGGAGTTGATCTTGTCCTGCAGGCTCATGTACGTAACTATCAAAGGAGCTTTCCATTAGATTTTAATCAAGAGTCTCCAACAAAACCAATTGTGACAAGTACTAGCAAGGGAGAATACAAGAATCCCGATGGGATAATTTTCGCTATAGTTGGCACCGGAGGTGGGGAATTAAAACATGATCTGGAGGGCCAATCTTCTTTTATGGCATATCAGCAGGATTCAAAATTCGGGATTATTGACATGCACTTTTCAGAAAATAAATTGGATTCTAAATTTGTTGCTATTGATGGATCTACAATGGACCATTTTAGTATAGCAAAGAAGGCAAAGAAGGCAGTAATTGAACGGATTAGTGATGATGCGTTTACTGATACTAACGTAAAACAAGTTTCAGACGAGCAGGTAACTAAAGCTAAACCGCTAGCACAACAAGAAGTAACACAAGACAAACCATCTATTACATTCAAACTTGACGAAGAAGCAACAACTGATACTAAAGCAAAACCATTAACAGACCAAGCAAAAGTACAACAAGACAAACCATCTATTACATTCAAACTTGACGAAGAAGCAACAACTGATACTAAAGCAAAACCATTAACAGACCAAGTACAACAGGAACAAGATAAACCAGCAATGACAGCAAAACTCGGCGATGATCCACCTACGGATGACAAACCAATATCTCTAGGTGAAGAAAAAGCAGATTTAAGCGAAAAAGAAAAATTCGCATCATTTCAAAGTAGCGACAATGTGGACAAATCGCATGTTCAAGACTTACTAGAATCATCGGAAAATAATAGTCCTGTTGATGATGAAGTTTCTGACACTGACAAAGTAAAGTCAATCGATACTAACCAAAGGGATCCTTTTGCTGCCCTGAACTAATCATCCTTTAGTAGGTCAGCATTCCACTTCACTATCTTGTTGGATGTACATGCATTCAATAAGATACTCAACAAAACTTAATTAAGAGGCTGTAAATGGAAAATAGTATGATCAGGCTGCACTAATGACAACTGTACTGAAACTTTCAAATGTAACTTCGTAGCGAAACAAAAAGAAGAGTGAAGTGGAAGCACTAGAATTTAGGTGGAAAACCAGACCAGAATTAGCGAGATGAATTTTGTCTTACACTATGAAAGATCTCAACATCCAGGCCATTTTTTCATGCTCTTCCATTTTTTCCGTTAGAAAGTTAGCGGTAGCTTCATCGTTTAGGTCTTGACACTCCTTGACATTTTTTCTAAGCGTCTTGATTATGGTCTCATGGTCTGATAATAGGTTCCCTAACATAGTATCTGCCTCAGGATATGAACCGACATCTTCCCCGATTTGGGAGGAATTTATGAATTCTTTTAGCGTA
>DASUQJ010000096.1:0-7610 GCA_036280615.1 Nitrososphaeraceae archaeon | reverse complement strand
GTATCTACAGTCCAGATAAACGATGCAGGTGAGGGATCTTTGTTCGTAGAATTGTCCACGGACAAAACTTCAAAGGTATGAGTTCCATCTGTTATATTAGCAGAAGTAAACTGTACTGGGCTTGTGCAGGTACTAAATGATGTACCATCAAGTGAGCATTCAAGGTGGTCGACTCCGACACCACCGGTGTCGTTACCTGAGAAATTAAACATAACAGCATTCGATTTAGTACTGCTGCTGTTAGTTATTGTACTATTGTTACCATCAATGGCAGAGTTGATAATAGTATTAGGTGCTATGGTATCAACTGTCCATGTAAATAACTCGGGAGATGGATCGTTATTTCCGACGTTATCTTCAGACAAAACCCTAAACATATGAGTTCCATCAGTTATGTTCGCAGAAGTAAATTGCGCGGGAGTCGAGCAGACAGTAAAATTGGAATCATCTAGGCTGCATTCAAATTGTTTTATTGCTAATCCCTTGGCTCCTGCTCCGTTTGTATCGTTACCAGAGAATGAAAATGATATTGAGTTAAGATTGGCATAGCTACCGTTTGTTACAGGGCTTTCATTACCATCAATGGCATTAATGATGGTAGTACTGGGAGGTACTGTGTCAACAGTCCAGTTAAATGAGGCTGGTGTTGGACTTAGATTTCCAACATTGTCTTCAGACATTATTTCCAATGTATGAACACCATCAGTCAGGTTGATAAATTGGAGCGGGCTTGTGCAAGAAACAAATTCTGAGTTATCTATATTACACTCGAACTGTTTTATGCCGACTCCATCACCTTCTTTACCACCAGAATCAATAGCTGAAAATGCAAGTGTTATGGAGTTAGATGCAGTATCACCTCCGTCAGTTACATTATTTTGAAAACCATCGATGGAAGAATCAATAGTCGTGGTAGGTGGCTCAGTGTCCACAGTCCACGAAAATGATTCTGGAGAAGAATTTATGTTTCCAATGTTGTCTTCGGAAATTATCTGAAAGGTATGAGTGCCCTCCGGTAAATTTACTGAAGTAAACTGGACAGGACTTGTGCAGATGGAGAAGGATGCCCCATCCAATGCACATTCAAACTGTTTTATTCCTACTCCCTTACCTTCTTGACCACCAGTATCGTTACCTGAAAAAGCAAGTGTTACTTCATTGGAAGATGTGTTACTTTCAGGGATCATAAAATTCCCATTACCATCAGTGGCACTGTCAATAGAAATAATAGGAGCTAAAGTGTCGACCGTCCAAGTAAATGATGCAGGACTAGAATCTTTATTTCCTGCGTTATCCTCAGACAAAACAGTAAAGGTATGACTACCATCTTTTAATAAATTTGGAAATATGAACGGGCTGGTACAGGCTACATATACAGAGTTATCGATGTTACATTCAAAATGATTGATTCCTACTCCTGTACCCTCATTGCCCCCAGTATCGTTGCCAGAGAATTCAAATGACATGGAAGTGGAATTGCTATTGGTACCATTGTCTATTACGATCTCACTACCATCAATAGCAGCATTGATAGACGTTGTGGGAGATTCTGTGTCTACAGTCCACTTAAATGATGCAGGTGAGAAATTTATATTTCCAACGGCATCTACAGCTCTAACGGTAAACACGTGAGTACCGTCTTTTAATGAATTGAGAAATACAAATGGGCTGGTACAGGCTACATATGGAGAATTATCGATATTACATTGCAGGTGGTCTACTCCGACTCCGCCCGTATCTGTACCTGAAAAGGCAAATTTAATTGAAGTAGATTTACTCTTTCCATTATTTGAGATAGTACTATTGTTACCGTCTACAGCAGAGATGATAGAAGTTGTAGGGGGAGTTGTGTCGACCGACCAAGTAAATGATGCAGGACTAGAATCTTTATTTCCTGCGTTATCTTCAGACAAAACAGTAAAGGTATGACTACCATCTTTTAATAAATTTGGAAATGTGAACGGGCTGGTACAGGCTACATATACAGAGTTATCGATGTTACATTGATGGTTATCTATTCCTACACCACCAGTATCGTTGCCAACAAAAGAGAACTTAATTGAACTGGATTCACTCTTTCCTTTATTTGAGATAGTACTATTGTTACCGTCCACAGCAGAGATTATAGACGTTGTAGGGGGAGTTGTGTCAACCGACCAAGTAAATGATGCAGGACTAGAATCTTTATTTCCTGCGTTATCTTCAGATCGTACACTGAATGTATGAGTTCCATCCACAACATTAACAGTGTTAGTACTTACGCAAGTAACAAATGGTTCACCATTCATGCTACACTCAAAGCGATAGATTTTTGCACCAACATTATCCGTACCTGAAAATGCAAAAGTCATCGAGTTGGACCTGGTGTTGGTGTTGTTTATTACGATCATCTTGTTACCATCAGTAGCAGAATCTATCTGAGTGTTTGATGTTTCTGTGTTAGCCGTCCACGTATATGACGCTGGAGTTGTATCTTTATTTCCTGCGTTATCTTCAGATCGTACACTGAATGTATGAGTTCCATCCACAACATTAACAGTGTTAGTACTTATGCAAGTAACAAATGGTTTTCCATCAATACTACACTCAAAGCGATTAATTGTCTTGCCCATATTGTCCATCCCAGAAAATGCGAATTTCATTGAGTTTGATGTAGTGCTACCATTATTGACTATGACATTGTTGTTGCCATCTACCGCTGTGTTTATTATAGTATTTGGAATGTTTTTCTTGTTCTCATTCTGACCGCCATCAAATTGGCCGAAAGCTATGTTGACGTTGACTGTGTGTTGATCGAGCCCATAAAATGAAGGAAACTCACCTGAAACATAAAAAACAATAGCAAAAATAAAGATTAAGTATAACTTTGAATATGATTTACCAGAAAATCTCATTACTTATTTGTATCTTGAGCGTGAAGTATATTAACGTAAACATAAAGCATTATTCTAAAAATTTCTAAATAAAAACCAATACTTGGTTATTATTGCAATCATATTATTCACAAATAGTAATTATCATTAAATTAAAAGAAACCTAGGATTTTTCATTTAAATTCAAAGCTTTATCAAAAAGTTGTACACTGCTACATTCAACTATCAAAAAATATTATAATTTCATTCGTTCTCCTAATTGAAAATCTCACAAGTTAATTGTATATATATGCGCATAATCATAGCAGATCCATGAAATTGGTTTGTCTGAATGTCGCTAGGGTATTCATGATAGGAATCGTATTTGCAATCCCATTTATTTTCGCTGATTCGGCAATTGCCCAAAATCAAAATATGACTCCGAGTATGGTGATTAACATGAGTGACCTATCAATAAAAGTCGGGAATACCACAAGTAATGAAACAATTACTTTTTCCAATGATACAAACAATACGTCCGGAGAAACTGGTAATTTTACTAGTTGAAATTAATTAGTGTAAGGTTAAACTAAAAAAATTCAGAAATCAGTGCATTTTTCAGATTTACTTATGGAACTGACAAAATAATCAAGCGATTCTTTTTATTACATGATACCCGAATTCTGTTTTTACAGGTTCTGAAATTTGGTTTTTTTCAAGTTTAAATGATGCTGCTTCAAACGGTTTTACCATTACTCCCCTTCCAAAAAAACCTAGGTCGCCGCCCCTTTTACCGCTTCCCTTGTCTATAGAAAATTCCTTGGCTAATTTATCAAAGCTTTCTCCTTTATTTAACCTTTCAATGATAGATAGTGCCTCACTATGCTTCTTCACAAGGATGTGAGAACACTTAATCTTGTCGGCCAACTTTATGATATATTATGAAATGGAATATATTGTTTTCCTAAAAAATTAATTTAATCGCTTTTAATAATTTGTTATAGAATAAATTTTAGATCCTTGTATGACTTTGATTACCATACATTAGTAACTCTCAAATTGGACATTTATTATCTAAGATACTTAGCTCAACTTTCCAATTCCCAGAACCTAGTATTGTTTATTTATGCCGCTAATTCGACCTGTGATTTTTCACTTTCTTTCACTACTCTAAATATTGTTTCCACAAATCCCTCTAATTCTTTTTCGTGAGAAACAATTATTACCTGAGCTGCGCTGAGTTCTTCTAAGACAAGTTTAATTTGAATTAGTTGTTCCTTACTAAAACCATCTGTAGGTTCGTCTAAAATCAAGAGATTGTCATCAAGCATTATGATCCTTCTTATCATTTCGTTAAGGGCCAACCTGTACGCAAGCGCGATTGAGGTTTTCTCTCCTCCACTTAAACTATCAACTTCCAGGTGGTATCCACTTTGGTTCACAATAGGTGTAAAATATTCATCGATTTCCACATCTATATCTCCCACTTCAATCAATAAGTAAAACCACTTTTGAAATAACTTATTGAATTCTTCCCTCACACTTATCAACACTTGAGATTCTATCTGTGCTAATGAGGGGATAAAATGCTGATTCAGCCATGTACCTATCTGATCTGTAAAAGCAATTTTATCAACTCTCTCTTCCAAGTCATTTATTTTCTTGCTGATAGCTTCAATATTCTTTAGATTATTATCCTGTTCTGTCCTTCTCATCGCAAGATATTCTTTCTTTCTAACTAATTCATTCTCAAAAGAAAGTTTCTCTGATTCTAATTTTTTTAGATTAATTTCGACTTCTTGACTATCTTGATAGACTGCTTTCATTTCATCAAGTTTTTTAGATAGGGCAAAAATCTCATCATTTAATTCCACTAGCGATTTTTCTTTAACTCTTTTCTCTTCAATGTTGCGCTGTTTTGATTTTATCAAGTTACAATGTTCCAGGTATGTACTTTCAAGATCTGTCTTTTGGTAATCGTTTACGATTTTAGTTAATGAGTCATAACTCATCTTGTAAGAATACAATGTACTTAATTTGTCAGCTATTCCGTCCAATTTCTTTACCTTTTGAAGAAAATAGTTATCTTGTAATTTAGCCTGCATTGATCTCTTGCCTGAAGTTTTTTCGTTTATCTTAAGATCTAATAGTTTAATGTTCTTCTGTACAACATTTAATTTTGCTATCTGGAGTTGAATTTTTTGCAATTCAGATTTCTTAGACTCTACTTTTTTGATCCGATTTAGAAACTCATTTTTCTTATCTTGATTCTCTTGTAGCTCCTTTTCCATTTGACCAAGTTTATTCTCCAAGAAATCCTTCCTTTGTAAAAATTTATTTTCCAATTCTAAAATGTGCTGTTGGTCTAATTTTTGCTTGCAATACGGACAAACTGCATCTTGTCTTAAATGTAATACTGTGTCAAGTTCTGATTGCTGTTTTGATATTTCCTTATTGATTGAAATCATCTCTGACTTAATATTAGAGAGATTATCAGAAACATCCTCTAATTCCATTTCGAAATTACCTGAATCAGTAATGTTATTGCTTAGAAGAATCTCTTCTTCTTTCAAGTGATTTAAATTCTTTATTTCTTTGTTGCATATTTCTCGTTCCAACGAAAGTTCGGATAATTCCGAGTCTAACCTTTTGATATTAGAGTTCAGCATTTCGCGATCGCTGTTAATGTTACTTTCTAATTTTATCTTGTCGAGTAATAGTTTATCATATTGTGTAGCTTGTTCAGTAACACCTAATAGATCCTTCCTTTTTTGGATATACTCCTGATATTTCGGAGTAAGATTAGCGACTATTTTTTCACTTTGCGATATATCAGCTAATTCACGGTTTATTCTAACAAGCTCTAAATTCGTTTCTTCTTTTAGTTTCAAATTCTTGTCTATTGTAGATTGGAGATGTAAAATCGAAGACTCTGCTTGTAGTATTCTTTCCATTCTTTTCCTCGTCTCCAGCATTTGCTTCAAGATCAACTGAATATGATCATCAAGAGTGACTATGGTGTCTTTAAGGTAGTCAATTTCTTCTTTTAATGATTCTGTGGTACCCTCTATCTTTTGTATGTCTGCCTTGTAAATACTCAAATCATTTAACAAAGTCTTCTTTATTCTGGTGACTGTGCGTATCCATGAAGAAAATTTCTCAGCATTTTTTTTCGCAGTGCTATATTCTTCTATACCAAATGCTCTTCTGAGTATTTCGACCCTTTTTTCATTATTGGACGTCAATACATTTTTCATCATCTCTTGGGGAGTGTAAATTGCAAAACGATATATCGTTGAAGTTGTTTTTGTCTGTGTTTTTTCATTTATTCCAATTATGTCTAAAATTTTTGATTTTAATTCACCAACTGAATACGAATTCTTGACTCCGTTTTCATACAAGAAACCTTCTTCTTGAAAAATTTTATTTCCTCTTTTTAAGAGAGATCTAAAGACATTATAGGTCTTGCCAGAACTTTCAAATTCTAAAAGTACAGACCCCTTACTCTCGCCAATTCTGAGTAAATGATTTGCATCAATATCACCCAGGCCAAAAAGGGCAAATTCAATTGCAGAAAGGATTGTTGATTTTCCTGAACCTATGTCACCTTGAAAAAGTATCCTCCCGACAGGAAGTTGAATCGTTGTTTTATCTTTGTAGCTTCTGATATTGGTAATTTCGATTTTTTTAATTATCATAAGATAATCTTTATGGATGTACTAACAATATGGAAGAAATAAAAGATTATTGATTTCGTCGACGAGAGGGCTCAAATATGAAAATAATTAGGCTAAATCTAAAGTAGCTGAGTTTTGACGAAATTAATTAGTGTCTTCAAATTGATTGCGGATGTCCTTTAAGGCGTCAATAAGTACTTTTAACCATTGATAATGAATTTAAGACATAAAATTAAAGATATTTACATAATTTATTCAAAAGTAGAGCAATTTGTGTTAACCATTATAAGTCTTAAAGTCCTAAGTGAATTTTAATGAATATACTAGCATTTATTTTGGTAGGAACAATTGCTTTTTCATTGGGTGTGTCTTATCCAATGATGAGTATAGCGCAAGAAGAAGAAGAACAAACAGGTGGACAGCTTCCAGAAAAATTAGAGATACCTCTGAATTTCACCCTAAAAGCTCAGGGCGGCGATAACGAAGAGTTGAATGCAACAGAAGCGAAGGAAGTTACTGTAACGCTAAGCGTACAAGGTGCTAAGGATGGAAGTCCCATGCAGATACCAGTAACAGCAAAAGTAGCAAATGATACCCAAGCACAAGACCTAGAACTTTGTACCACTTTGCAGGGAGGAGAGGAAATGTGTAATTCGTTAGAAGAGATAGTGCAAGCTGCAGGTGAAAATCAAACAAACGGTACACCATCTAATCAATCAAGTTCTTCTGGCAACGCAACTGAGAATGATGAAGACGACGACGAAGATAACTAGGGGACTATCCTAGTCCAAGATATTTTTTTTATTTTACATTTTCGACTGAATAGTTAATTATATTCTTTGGCAGACCTTGCTTACTCAATCCATACTATACTACTACAAAATCACACTAAACTACAATCACTCGATAAGAACATCTCGGTTTAAAATGACTTGACTGACGCGATAAGGTTAACCTTAAGAGCATATAGTATAAAATAATTTAAATTTAGTTTAATTATATAGTATCGAATTGAAAATAAAAACAAAAAAAGATGTTGAAGGTGTTAAAATATGTTCAAATCCACTGTGCCATCACAGTA
>DASUQJ010000095.1:0-14555 GCA_036280615.1 Nitrososphaeraceae archaeon | reverse complement strand
AAAAAAATCTTCGAAATAGCGATTGTCAAAAAATGCTCATATAGCTAGAATGGTATAATATTATAGAATTCAAAATTGTCCGAACTGACTGAGATAAGAAGAGTTTTTGAAGGACTTCATACCTTGTATGAAATTCATCTTCCAAAGGTTCATCCTAAACTCATTCATGATTTGATGATGCGTAGACGAAATAACCCTGATAAGGATCCGTTTTATTTGATTGAAGTTTTTACAAAACCAGAAACAAATTCTGAAGAAATGAGAACTTACATCATTAGCAAAACTGGCATGAACCCAACTATTCACGATAGCGGGACCCATTATGCTTTCAACGATAAACTAACATTAGAATTTCTCAAGGAGTTGTCAGATTTGAAAGACGTAATTGCCGTGTATGGTGACTATATGGGTGCAGTAACGGGTGTGGGAGCATCACATGACCATAGAGAGCATGAACACGGGTGGATAAAGTAGTAGGAGAACGACCAGATTCTGTAATAAACAAAAAAACGGAAAACCAGGTTAAAAATTATTGTTGAATTAATTTTAGGACTTTGCTTATTATATTTTGGTGATCGGCATCTACTTCCGTTGTAACGAGTAAAAGATGATCGTTATCCAGAGGAGCAGTAATGCGTTTTATCTTCTCATATTCTGCCATAGCATATTTCCCTTTGCCGACCTTGGAAGATAGAGAATTGCGCAATCCCCATCTAGCAAGTGCCTGCAAATTTGATCTCTTTGTTTCTTCAGCAGTTAGTAAGTTTGCGAGTCCTTCTCGTTGACCTCCGAATTTGATCTCACCAGATTCGTCACATACACCTGCAAAACGAATTTTTGGATCCAGATCTAATATCTCTTTACACACCTTTGTATAATCCATTTTAAATAATATGACTATTCCGAATCGACTATATAAAATTGTGTCATCTTACAATATTCTGGATATTTGATGTTTATAGTTTGACCACATAATACAGGATTAATACCCGGGTATCAATGAAAAATACCAAAGACTCAATTAATTTTTCTGCGTACTAGTATGTTTCAGGGCAGTTGATTATCCTTATATTTACTTGTAATTTAATTGAAATTGAAAAATGACTTGTAAAGTAATTGTAGGAGGTTTTTTTGGCGATGAGGGAAAAGGAAAGATAATTGCATATTTATCCATAAAGGATAAACCAGAAATAGCTGTAAGAGGAGGAGTTGGTGCAAATGCCGGCCACACCTTCGTTTACAATAATCAAACCTTCAAGGTCCGAATGTTGCCAAGCGCTGTCTTAAATCCTGAAACCAAACTTTTGATAGGTGCCGGAGTACTTGTCACACCAGATGTCCTCAAAGAAGAATTTGAAAGATATAATGCAGGAAACAGGACAATAATTGATTATCATTGTGGAATTATTGATGAATCGCACATAAGGCGCGATATGGAAGATGCACATCTCAAAAAAATTGTTGGAACTACAGGAACAGGTACAGGTCCGGCTAATTCAGACCGTGCCTTAAGAATCCTAAAGCTAGCTAAGGACATAAGTGAGCTAAAGAATTATCTTGGAAGTGTATCTGACATTGTTAATGAATCAATTGACGGGGGCCAATCAGTACTCATAGAAGGAACGCAGGGAACTTTTCTATCATTATACCACGGTGATTATCCATTTGTAACTTCAAAGGATGTTACTGCTTCAGGAATATGTTCTGATATTGGCATAGGACCTAAGAAGGTCGATGACGTTATCCTAGTCTTCAAAGCATATGTGACCCGCGTGGGTGGTGGACCATTGGAAAATGAAATTACAGTTGATGAGGCTAGTAAGTTGGGTTGGGTAGAATATGGAAGTGTGACTGGAAGACAAAGGAGAGCATCTCCATTTAATATGGAATTGGCCAGGAAATCGGTCACGATAAACAGTGCAACGCAAATAGCCGTTACCAAATTAGATGTTGTCTTTCCTGATTGTGCGGGTCTAAAAGAGTACTCCAAATTAACTCCTCAAGCGAAGAATTTCATTCAGCAGGTAGAGGACAGACTAGGAGTTGAAGTTGTCCTCATAGGAACCGGAGCCGAATTAAACAATATAATAGACCGCCGAACAGAAAACTAATTCAAGAGAACTCCTAAATTACGTCTTTCCAAAACAAATGCTTGTCTGAACAAACCTCTTTATTCGCATGATTTTAATAATGTTATTTTAGAACGTAGAGCATTGCAAATTAAGTCACCTTTCTTTATTGAAGTTTCCACTATTCAAGATTTTGGTAGACTAGTCTGCGCTTTTGAACGAACTCCACTTCTTACTTTTTCGTTTAAATCTGCCAAAGATGATTTATTGGCAACTCAAATCGATTTTCTCAATAATATACCTGTAATATATTACGTAAAATATTCCAGTGTTGGCCAATATCTTGCATATAGAAATACCAATGGTATTGAAGATGTGTCAATAGTAGAAAACATACAAAATCCATCAGTGGTGTATTCTCCGATCATCTCAGTTGACAAATTTCCGCCCATTTTTTGGCGAAGACCTAAAGGTGCAAAGAACTCCAATTATGCACCAATTAAGTTGAGCAATTTCCAAAGTCTTGTAAAAATTGCGTCTTACAAAATGATTTTTGAAGAATCACCACTTCCTCTCTTTGTTTTCAATAATACAAAGAAATCGAAATATGTTGTGGGGACTGCTCTAAATATGGCCGAATCTGATGGAGTATCATATTTTTATTATGCAACAATTCCTGAAAGTCCTACTTATTCTTTCATTAGATATTCTAGCCTGAAATCAGAAGATCCAACATTTACTAACAATATACAGGAACATGGATATATTTACATTAAATTGATAAAATTATTTGGGTCACATCCACTAGTGAAAGTTGATGAATAAGGTTTCCTCGTATAGAGATCGCATTGCACATATTTCGATGGATAATAAAAGTTTCATAATACTCGCCCTAGACTTAGAACCACGCTATCATAATCTTAAGTATATTGAAAATTTAATAAGTAAAATTTATCCATTCTTGTGTGCCATCAAAATAAATTTTCATCTTATACTACCATTTGGTAAAAAAGGCATTGCGGAAATAAACAGGGTGATACATTCGTATGGCTTGCTGTCAATAGCCGATATAAAATTAAATGATATTAGTAATACCAACCAGGTCGCGTTACGTTATTTATATTCAATGGGCTTTGATTCGGTAATTGTAAATCCAATAATTGGACAAAAACAATTAAAATCGCTTGTTGGCTTTGCCCACAAACTTGGGATGGGAGTAATCTCACTTGCTTATATGAGTCATGAAAATGCTAGTGAAGGATATGGCCTGAACGTTGCCCAGGGAAAATCAAATAAAGGTAAGATTTTGCCACTCTTTGAAATATTCTTAAAGTACGCCAAAAAAAGTAATGTTGATGGAATTGTAGTAGGAGCTACACATTTGAAGACTCTAAAGTATATCTCATCCGTTTCTAATATTCCTATTTATTCCCCTGGTATAGGTATTCAAGGCGGTAACCCAAAATTGGCGATTGATAACGGAAGCAAGTTTCTAATAATTGGTCGATCTATTTTACATGCAAAAAATAGACTCAAGACAATATCAAGCTTGCTCGATTTAAACGAAATCTAAAGATTAGAAAAATTGTTGTATTTTGTTCAAATGATTCGCACCTACATCTGTAGATTATGTTAGCATTAAACCTTGTTTCAACCCAAGATATCATAATGCTAAGAGTCAGCATTCTTGTAATTTGTGTTTGAAGGAAGATCCTTTAAAAATTTCATGGCGTAAATCAATGCGTTTTTTGCATTTGAATATGTCAATTGTTTGACTGAAGAGTTAATATCTGTCCACTGATAGCCTATGTGCTCATGTGAAATTCTTACTTTGTTTACTTTTGTGGAGGCGAGAAACAAAGTTACTTGTTTTGAAATCAAAGTTGATTTTCTAGTGTATTTATAATTTAATCTGTACTTAAAGCCGGGTAACAATGTAAAATTTTCTATTCCTGTCTCCTCTTTCAATTCCCTGGTGGCCGCTTGCAATTCATTTTCATTAATTTCGATATTTCCTTTCGGAAAATCCCAGTGACCTGATATATAATGAAGTAGTAATACAGAACGATCACTAATATGCGAATCATCCTCAAAAATTAGGATAAAACCTGCAGATTTTTCTGTGAGCATGCCAATGCCTCAATTTGAAAATCCATATACACTAACTGGTATCTGTGACGTCTTTTTCATCCAAATCAATTTCCGTGGAAACCGGAGAATAACCATGAATCTCTAACCATTGTTTCTTGTCCATCCACCTGTTACAAAACCACCTTATTTTTTCTTGGTCGTAATCACCATGTTTTGGCATTGATATTATACATGGAATTGAGATCGCCATATCAATATTCTCCTATTTGCCATACCTTCTGCGGCGCCTTTGAAATGTCCTTATTGCCCTCATAAGATCAATCTTTCTAAATTCTGGCCAGAAAACGTCCATAAATACCAATTCACTGTATGCGCTCTGCCATAACAGAAATCCGCTCAATCTCTTTTCACCAGAAGTTCTCAGGATAAGATCCGGTTCCGCTTGTGGCAAATGTGAGGTATAAAGATATGAATCGATTGACTGTTCGTTAATTTCTGATATTTGTAGCTCTTTTTTTTCTACATCATGAGCAATTTTTCGGATTGCCTCAACCAATTCCTGCTGTCCACCATATGCGATAGCAATATTTAGAAAAGTGAGGTCGTAATGATTGGTCTCCTTTTCAAGCTTGTATAGAATATCTTTTATTGACTGTGGAAGGGCTTCTACATTTCCAATAGCCTTTATTTTCATCTCCCTCTCGTGTATTCTGGAATCATTGTATAATTTCTCAAGTTTTATTCCAAGTAGGTTATAGATATCATCCAATTCTTTCTTGTCGCGTTCAAGATTTTCGATAGATAATACGTATAAACTAGTTATTTTGATCCTCAAATCATAGATCCAGGTTAGCAATTGTTCGGCCTTGTCTGCGCCCATCGCATGCGCACCCTTATTTGCCAAAAAATTGTATTTTGCCCACCGTCTATTCCCGTCCAATATTATTGCAACGTGGTTTGGGAGAGGATCTTTTTTTATTTGCGATTCTAGTTTGCGTTCATAGAATTTATAAAACCAATTATTATTGATGAGGTTATAAAAAAAACCATACATTTGCTCTCCAAATTAATTGATTTTAATTCATATAATAACGCTATGTAGTTAATGATCCTAATGTTTCAGTTGTTCTCCACCTTTTTTGTTTCTGAAATATTGAAACAAAAATGTTGTAGCGACAAGTGTAATAGCTAGACCAATAAATAAAGATGAAATAAGATTGAAAGGATTGGTTTTTTCAGTCAGAACTGAAGTAAATTGAATTGCAGGTATGTATATCAAACCAAGTACAACTAACCTTAGGATATCCGAAAGAATCCTAATGCTTCCTTTAAACCAGTTACTTAGAAGTATTCCTCCGAAAATAGTAGCTAGACCTATCCAAATAAGGGTTATTGAGCCATTAACAAAACCTCCTACCACGGCCCTATTTGTGACGATTTCTGAGAGACTAGCGTCCTTCGGGATAGCCCCGTCCGGTATGTTCGATATACCATTAGCTATGCCTACCAAAATTATCATGATCCCAGCAAATGTTGAAAATATTCTAATGAATGTTGAAGGTGTCGTCCTATTAAGCGATCCTAGAGATTTGTCAATATCAAAAGCCCTAATTACAAATGCAACTCCCAATACACTAAGAACTATGGCTAAAGCTTCTCTCGTAAAACCAAAAATCGTAGCAAAACCACCACAAATGAGCAGCGCCCCCGGTACACCCAAAAAGAATTTCGAATACCTTGGATCATAGACTAACATCTTAACATATTTTCCAAAAACAGCATACGAGTATTCAACGGATCTACTATGTCGTATGATTATTCTCTGTATGGATATTATGGGAATCATCGCTTGGATTAGTGGAATTACAGTTTCATCATCTTCTCCGTCCGAAACAATGACAGCCCCCTCGGCCTTGAATTTTGACAGAACTTGCATTAATTCTGAAGATATTTTTTCATCTGCTTCTATGCCTCGATTATAAGCACCAGTGATTACTGCAACTTCAGCCTCATAGCCTTTTGTCACAAGCTCCTCATAGATCTTGACGGCACCAAAGATAGCGTTAGCATCGGCGTCCTCTGGATCCTCAATTGCTAACCTAGTTCCTGCATTTATACATTGATCTCTTCCAAACACCGGGGTTTCAACTCCTCCGTTTTTACCTAGGTCATCGTCTCGGTCTATACAGACAACAAGGACTCTGTTATAATGAGTTGAAAAGGAACCATAGTCCAAACTCCTCTTCTCCCTCATGTATTCTAGGTCCTTTGGCAATTTTTCTACGACCTAAAATATGTAGCAGAGGCTAATTAATTTGATGGTCCAATGATAGTATTAATTTTTAGTAATAATATTTACAATAAATGATGAATGACAACTAACATTCAATGATATATTTTATTCAAAGATTCATGAAATATTATTACGGGAAGTCTGAACAAAAAACTTATCTAAATACTTCTGCATCAAAGTATCATTTGACTTCCAGTAGTAGCAGCTCTAAGAACCGAGCGTCTAGATACGCAATAAGAACTATCAGATATCAGGATTCACTCATGGTAAATGTATGTGATCTCTATCTGATTGATAGGCAAATTCAACATGGGAATATTACAATAGACATAAAAAAAAATTACTGGATGGATAAAGTAGCAGACGATAGGGAAATAGAATCTTATCTAAAAAAATCATCCATCTCAAATCTAGCTGGTAAAGATACAGTTGATAAAGCAATTGAATTGAATCTTGCAAAGAGGTCCAGCGTCAAGTATTTTTCAGAAGTTCCATTTCTTATGATTTATAGATTCAGAGAATCCTACTAAGCGTAAAAGTCAAACAATAAATAAATATTTACAATTTCATGTTCTAAGTAGGGTTTCCCATTGGACAAAAATGATCATCTAAATTTATCACTACATATACCTGAAGAGCGAATTTCCGTAGTTATAGGAAATAAGGGCAAAACTAAAAACGAAATTTGTAAAAAATGCAACGTAAAGATAGAAATTGAAAGTAAGACAGGAGAGATATCAGTATCTTCAACTTCTAAAAATTTCGATGAATATGGAGCGCTAAAGGCAAAAGACATCATCACTGCTATTTCAAGTGGTTTTTCCCCTGAAAGGGCATTTAGGCTGTTAGATGAGGAAACACTGTTTCAAATTTTAGATCTTCGTAATTTTACAAGCTCTACCAATTCTACCAATCGAATAAAGGGTAGGATTATTGGTGAGAAAGGTAAGGCTAGAAAAAATCTTGAAGAATTAACTAACACCTACATTTCAATATATGGACACATAATAGGTTTGATAGGAAACTATGAAGAAACAAAGCTAGCTATCGATGCAATAATGTTACTAATTAATGGAAGGTCTCACAAGACAGTCTATGAAATGCTCTATCAAGCAAAGAGAAGATCAAAAATCGAAAAGTTACAACTCTGGGAAAATTAAGAGACCAGTAAAAATCGTTACTATGGACAAACCAATATGATCTTTTCATCTTGTTTTATTATTTTTTTATTTCTATTTTCTATTGTATTTTTTTCTTATTTGAGCCATGCTAGGTTTTCTAATAGGAAAAATAATGGGAGAAATTCTTTTATTGATCCTTCCATCTCTTGAACAGATCGTGTTCTATTTTTAGTTGATCAAGAATCTTGCCAACCAAATGATCAATTATTTCATCTATCGTCGAGGGGTTATGATAAAACCCTGGCATGGCTGGAAGAATAATTGCACCAGCTTCCTGTAACTTGATCATATTTTCAAGATGAATCCTTGAAAGCGGAGTTTCTCTTGGCACAATGATTAGTTTTCGTGACTCTTTTAAGGTAACAGATGCAGCACGAGAGATAAGTGTATCGTCGTAACCATTTGCAATGCTTGAAAGTGACTTCATGCTGCATGGTACTATCACCATCCCATCATGAAGGAAAGAACCGCTTGATACGGAGGCGTCTAATTTGAAATTATCGTAATTAACGGAGGAAAGAGATTTAACGTATTCTAATGTTTTGTCGGTTTCAATTTCGATATTTTTTTTTGCCCATTCGCTGATAATGAGGTATGTTTGAATGTTAATAGAATGTAGAATCTCCAAAAGCCTAATTCCGTAAATAATACCTGAAGCCCCAGAAAACCCAATTACTATTTTATGATGTTTTGTATCAGATCTCAATATGCAAAAATATTGTCGAACACTTATTTATTGTTGTTATTAATCGAACTGCATGCTAACTATATTCGGAACCGTTGCATTAGATACTACACGAACACCCTTTCATACTGTTGAAAAAACGTTGGGCGGCACAGCTACCTTTGCCTCAATCTCAGCTTCGAATTACGTGCCCACATCACTTCTTGGGATAGTAGGTCATGATTTTCCAGCAGCATATTTAGGGCTTTTAAAAAACCGTCTTGATATCAGAGGATTAACCATCAGTCAAACCGAAAAAACCTTCCACTATGATTCTTCTTTTGGCTATGATCTTGCAAAGAGAACAACTAACAAGACTGAACTTAATGTAATTGCAAATTACCAATCAACAATACCAGATGATTATATTGATTCTGAGTATGTTTACCTTGCAAATAATGATCCAGTACAAAATATGAATATACTGAAATTATTTTCCGGCCCAAAGTTAGTAATATGCGACACAATGGATTTTTGGATCGTTAATAAGAGGGACGATGTGATTAAGATGATAAAAAAAGTTCATGGAATAATGTTAAATGAATCAGAAGCCAAATTGTTGTTTAAGGAGAACAATATTTTGAAATGTGCTCGCTTGCTTGTATCAAATGGACCTGCTTTCGCTGTAATAAATAAGGGAGAAAATGGATCGCTGCTTTTCCATAACGGCGAATTCTTTCCAATTCCCGCATATCCTACTGAAATTATAAAGGATCCTACTGGTGCCGGAGATTCGTTTGGTGGCGCATTCATAGGATACTTGTCACAACAAGAGAAATGGGATTTAAAAACATTGAAAAATGCAATGATACATGGAAACATTATGGGATCGTTCGCTATAGAGGATTATGGTGTTGAAAAACTAGCGAATATTAATGCAGGAGACATTCAGAAAAGATATCAAAAATATAAGGAGATATTAACATTCTAATGGAATCTAAAATCCACCTCTTTAGTTAACAGATTTGATTCGTAGACAAGTTTGATTTTTCAATGTAATATTGATAACGTAAATAGGACGCTAATGGATAGTGAACAGGATTGATCTGGTACTAGTTGGAAAACATCAAGGATGAGCTAATATCAAAAATTAACCTGTCAGATAGAGAAGCACATATTTTCTTGTATTTGATAATTAACGATAAAACGCCACTACAAGAGATCTCAGATGACCTAAAAATTCCTCTTAATAAGACAACGCAATTGCTCAACGGTCTAATTGAAAAGGGCCTGATATTGGAACTATCTGGTGTGTATCAAACATTTCATCCCAAATTTTCAATAGTAAATGCATATCGTCTACATTGCCAAAAAATAGGTATTGAGTTCAAAAAAAATGTCCATATTGATAGTTTGGCCTCCTCCTTAGAAAGAATACACGAATCTGCAAGAACTAAATATGGCAATGAGAATCAATAATTTGTCGAATGTCAACCGTTGCAGATAATAAGGTGGTCTATTTTGGGGTTATCAACATTAATGAAAACAACAGAACGATAGGAGCTGTCGATATCTGGAGAAATGTAATAAATAAAAAAATATTTTGCGAAGAAAAAAGATTGGGTATTCTGGAGATAGTAGACTACATTGGCATGCCTACTATTCCAGAAGATCAAGAATGGGCCGTCGCGATAAATAGAAATAGAAAGGGAAAGGAAAGATGGAAATTAATAAAAATCATAAAGAATGGAAATTTCTCATTCATAGATACGGATGACGAAAAGACTGTTACTGTTGACGTTACTGATTACAAGATAGTAGACAAAAACTGGTGGAGTTTTTTGGTTTCCAAGAATATAAACAGAAGTATTGAAATAACAAATGAGGAAAGTCCAAAGTGATTCGTGATTCTTATCCTTCTGATGAACCTGAAATATATGTAGAAAAGGCCCAGGGAGGACAATACGCAAGCAAATTAAGAGGATACTTTATTATTAAAGGTACCAAATTAAAGTTCAATGCAATTGCCTTTGGAAGAATTGGGGGTCATAATATTAGCCTGAATTTGACAAAAAAAACTCTATCCAAATTGAAAGAATTTGGTTACAACACCGAAGATTTCCAGTTAATATTGCAACGGAAACTCGTCGAAGGAGAAGTAATTCTCATAGATCCTGCAACGAAAAGTCAAATTAAACCGTAGCATCTTGTAATGCTGTTTTGCATTTGCATTTATTTCTGGTTACAGGGATAGCAGGTATCAACGCAGCAAGCAGTTCCTTAGTCTTATTGGCATTTTCGGTCAAGACTTCTAGTATTTCCTTAGAGGAGACCGGATTCTCATACCAAACATCATAGTCGGTAACTGTTGCAATCGACATGTAGCATATTTGCATTTCTCTTGCAAGAATACATTCTGGTACGAGAGTCATTCCAATAACGTCCCCGTGTAAAATGTCTTTAAAATATTTTGATTCTGCACG
The DNA here is from genome assembly GCA_036280615.1 of Nitrososphaeraceae archaeon. Lineage (GTDB taxonomy): Archaea > Thermoproteota > Nitrososphaeria > Nitrososphaerales > Nitrososphaeraceae > TA-21. Next base: position 3,774 of record DASUQJ010000095.1, on the reverse strand, counting down.
GGTTGAAAAACGAGGTCCTTCAATACAAATGTATGTAGAACCATCATGTACATTGTATTTCAGTTGTTTACCAACATTTAGAAAGATTCCTCTTAATTCATTGCAAAAGGGATCTGCACATGAAACATGGCACACTTGTCCTTCGTCATAAAATGTATACTCTCTTCTTTTAGTAAAATCAATAAATTGATCAGGCAATACAATATCCCCAGGCTTGTACTTATCTTTAAGACTACCAACAGCTGAAGGTGCAATGATCCTTGAAACACCCAATGCATTTAAAGCCCAAATGTTTGCTTTGCTGTTGACCTTGTGCGGTGGGATTGTATGTCCCTTACCGTGACGAGGAATGAAAACAACAGAACGACCATTGTATTCACCGATAGTTACTAGATCAGAAGTGCTCCCATAAGGGGTAAAGACCTTTATTGATTTTGCATTAGTTAGTAATTCCGTATTATAGATACCAGTGCCGCCTATAATGCCAATTTCAGCATGATATTCTTTCATTTAGTCAAACTCCAAAATACAATTGACATTGTATCCATGATTTTTTAATTTGCCCACTCCCTCCAAATAATTCAAACAAATGATAAATACAAATCCAACTACTATTCCTCCCAATTTTTCGACAAGCGATGCTGATGCAATTGCAGTGCCCCCTGTTGCAAGCAAGTCATCTGCAATTAGAATTTTCTCTCCACTTGAAATTGCATCATTCTGAATTTCCATAACACGGGTCCCATATTCAATACTGTAAGATTCTTTGATTGTCGGACCGGGTAATTTTCCCTCCTTCCTAATTAATACCAATCCCTTGCTCAGGCTTATGGCAAGCATGGTACCGAGCATGAATCCACGTGATTCAATCGCTGCAATTTTGTTTATTTGAAAATTGTTATACATATTATACAACCTTTTGTTAAGATAGTTCAACGAATCGGGAGTTCTAAAAAGTGGATTTATGTCCTTGAACGAAATTCCTTTAGTGGGAAAATCATTCCAACTTTTAACTAGATTTTTGAACTCAGCATCGTTCATAATGGTTGTTTTTCATATCCTATTTTACTACATAATTAACGTTCCGATAGAACAAGACAGTTACAGTAAGATGTTTAACCCTCAAATATAGCTAGTATACTAACAAAGGTACTAAAAATTAATTTGTGTTTATTCCGAATATTCTATCAAAATATTCAGAGTGTTCATTGACTGCCTCTGCAGACTCTCCCTCGTCAACTCCAGCAAGATCCTTGGCCAATTTTTTCTTGTATCCTAATTGCATTTGTCTTGCAATTTGGATCCTTTGAGCCTGAGGCGATCCAGCTCCATGCATTGATTCTGTCAGATATCCAACAGCATTTCGTCCAAGGGTCATATTTTCAATTAATCTCAATATGCGCATTCTATTTTCTGTGGAAACACCTTTTCTCCCCTTCAGATATTTTTCAAGAAGTGGTCCCGTATCAGGACTGCGGAAATCCTTTTCAGATGGCATGGTGACCATTAGTCCTCCAGCTATATCTTGCGCAAGTCTACCAATTTCATATGGAAATCTTGTTACGTTGTGCTTACAGACATTAGCAAGCATATCGTCATTTTGATAATTTCCGGACAAAGTCTTATGAGACTGATATGATGATGCTATACCTGCACCAAAGATAGTTTCGTTTAGGTGTGTCATTTCTACCAGTTTATCTTTAATATGCGATGCATTTGAAATGCCATTATAGTCGGCTATTGAAGCAGCTGCGCCTATCAGTACATCACCTAGACCAGTCTTGCAAACATAGCTACGTCTGTGATAACATGTAAACCTCTCTACAAGCATGGAAGCAAATTCGAATTCCCCGTCCATGAAAATTAATTCATTAGGAATGAAAGCATTATCAAAAATTATCATTGCCTCCTGTCCAGAAAATTTAGAATTTCCAGCATCCAAATCACCACCCTCCATACTTCGAGTGTCACAGGACTGTCTTCCATAGATATATGTGATACCTTTTGCATCTGCAGGAATTGCACCTACTATAGCATAGTGTTTGTCCTCGTCCCTCAATCTCATGGTAGGCATCACCAATATCCAATGTGAATTTATACATCCAGTTTGATGTGCCTTTGCACCGGATATGTAAATACCATTTTGGTCCCTCTTTGAGATATGTACGAAAAGGTCTGGATCTTCCTGTTGTGAAGGGCTTAAACTTCTATCACCTTTAACATCTGTCATGGCACCACCTATCACCAGATTCTCATCTTGCATTTTCTTTACAAATTTCTTAAAACGATCGTGATATGGAGTTCCAAATTTTTTATCCATTTCAAACGTTGTAGAATATAATGAATTTAGAGCATCCATTCCCACACATCTTTGAAAACAGGTCCCTGTAAGCTGCCCCAGCTTTCTTTGCATCCTATTTTGATTAACGAGATCATCAGCGCTTTCAGCAATATGTAAGAATCTGTTTACTTGATTACCACTAAGTGAGGATTCTGCTGATGCCAGTTCAGGATCTGTATTGGCAAGATCAAAAGTTTCAGCAACTGCATTAATTGAAGGTCTAATCATTGGATGGTCTACGGGCTCATTTACCAGTTCGCCAAAAAGGTAAACCTTCATTTTCCGGCCCCTCAAGCTCTGAATATACTCTTCTCCTGTCCTTATCGGCATTGTATAATTAGAATTCAGCTTGATAATATTTATATATTTTTAACAAAATGCGGAAAATTCTACAATTAAATAGTATGTATTATTTCTTAGCACCCAGCGTCCTATTTTTGAGCCTCATATTTTTTCCGTGACATTTCCTGCACCTTGAGGCAAGTATGGGATTTTTTCCACCACAATCGAAACATATTTTATAGAATAATCTTCTTTGTTGTGCGATCTGTTTCTTACTAGCATCAGTTATTGGCATGCAGAAATGATTTTTTTTCTTAAATTTTTGTTTTTCGAATTGACGAGAATTGATTAATAAAAGGAGCCACCTGAATACTACTCACAGGAAATTTTGAACTAATATGGTACTTCGGACCTTTTTTGATTATTTTTGATTAATTAACCCGGTTTAGCGTTTTTCACATGAAAACCTTATCTGCAATGAACGCATTAATAATAACATGTCTACTGAGCAGTCAAGTAAAGCTGCTGAAGGGCAAAATAAATGGAAATGTCAAATTTGTGGAAAGTCATTCGATAATGTCGATATGTTAAATTACCACAATCTACTTGAGCACAGTGAACACAAAAGACCACCCATCGGAATAGGATAAAGCATCTGTTTGCTTTTTACCCCTGTTTTGTGCGCTACTCTAAAGTGTTCAAACTATGAGCTAGGTGCAATTTTTATTACTGCTAAAGGTACTATATATTAGATGTTTGGTAAGGCAAAGTGTAAATTATGCGGTCAAAGAGTCAGATTTGCTCTTAGACACTTAAATCAAAAACATCCTGAGATTTTTGATGATAAGGATGTTGTCAAGTTAAAAATGGAGAATATTATGAAAAAATACTTTACATAGTAATAGATGAATTTGGTAGATATTCTTGAATACTAATGGTTTTACCAAAAAGCCCCCTGTTTTATGCAAAATATTGAAAAAAAATGAATGATTATGAATTTCAAGAAGCAATATATAGCAAAACTTGAAAAAATGGAGGAGAAAATGAATCCGATTATATGAAAATAGAAAGCGCTCTAAGGGATCAGTATAGAAAGTTAGCCAAAGACCAGGGCTATCGTAGCAGGTCTTCATACAAACTATTAGAGATAA
>DASUQJ010000094.1:0-2152 GCA_036280615.1 Nitrososphaeraceae archaeon | reverse complement strand
AATCACTGAACGTGACCTAGTAAGAAAGGTATGCATTAAGAATGTTCGTACGAGCGAGGTAAAAAATAAGGAAGTAATGTCATCACCCTTAATTTCGATTAGTTCAACATCGTCGCCATCGGTCGCAGCTGACTTGATGTTGAAACACAATGTCAGACATTTACTTGTTGTTGACGAAAATTCCAAAGATACCAACAAGCCAATTGGCATGGTTACTCCTCTTGATTTCACAAAGTATGAAGAATATCTACGTGACGATGAGAATAAAGAAAGCATTGAGATGATCTTAGAATATTATATTTGAGTGGCTTGACTTATGTTATAGACTAATTAGTTGATTTCTCATAAGAGCATGGCAAATAATTGCCAGTGCGCTTTTTCTCTTGGTACTGTGGGAGTACTCACTATCTTAGTTGCCCCTTCGAATAATGATTGATTGAGCTAGATGCGTTGAGGCAACAAAATGGATAAAGATCATTAAAATTAGGAAAGAATTGCTATTAATAAGTAACAAAGCTTACTAGACTTAAAGTGTTCGTCTAGCCATATACAATGTATGACCAAGAACAGAACCAAATGGGAGGCGCGAAATTGAGCATTTTATTAGAAGTTCCAAGCGCTAAGACAAACTTAATTACAAAATCCAAACATGGTGAATCAAAAACTTCTTCTATACTATTAATATCAGCAGCAATTAGTGTTGCATTAATTTTGTTGGTATTTGTAGGGTTGACCTATACAGATGGAACGACAGGAGAATATTCTACCTGCAGAGATAAAATAATAGGCTTTGGACAACATGGAATGTATAGCAGTCCGGAACAATTCAAATTAGCCTTATCTTATTGTAGAGGCAAGTAAAAAAATTAATTTTTTTTAAATGTTCATACTAACCTACTCAAAATGAGGTAAAAAGGAAATGAGTTACAGTAAGCATTGATTGGATCCGAACCATTAACAAGCGATTCCAAAGAACCCTACAATAGCCTGAAGACTTGTTACAAAGACATAGAAATATTCTAAATAATGGAAAGCTTTGAAGCTGTCACATTGCATAGATTGGAGGATCACTTTTTAGGGCCTATCGACAATAATAAGGTAGTAAGTTGATGTCGGATAAAACAGGGAGAAAGAAAACATTTTCCAAAATTCTTGTAGCCATACATGAATCCAGTAAATCAGCAGATAAAGCAGTCGATTATGCAACCAGAATTGCAAAAGATTATGATGCAATACTAGTAGTCCTTTACGTGGTCCAAACACATACCAATTTAGACACTGCAACTCCTCCAAGTCATGTAATCGATTTTAAGAAGCAAGCGCAAGCATATCTTACTAAAATATCGGAAACAATACACAAACAAGGCGAAATAGAGAATATTGTAAAAGTCAAAACCGAAATTATCGCTTCAAGTAAAATAGCTGGTGCCATAGTAAACTACGCCATAGATAAGCACATTGATTTAATTGTTGTTGGGCCCAGAGGACGATCCAAACTCAAGAGTTTAGTATTAGGCAGTGTTACTTCAGATGTTGTAAGGCAAGCCAATTGTCCGGTATTAACTGTGAGGTAAATATAGAGGAGTAGAAATTGAATCTCATCGCATTCAGACGTCTAATCCTTGCGATAACCATAGTGATCTTAAGCATCATCTTGGTCGCAGTCATTTTGGGAAAAATTCAATGAATGGTTTATATCAAATAAACCAATAATGATATTGATTTCTACTCCTATATGTTGTACGGTAAAGTTCTCTATATAAGAAACTAGAAATTTCTAAATCAGATCAATCTGAAAAATCAATTCCTCATTTTAGCCCCATACCGTCACGCACCTTTCCGGCTAAAGACCCTAGTTCTAAATTGATTACTAGTACTTATTTGCATTATAGGACTATTTACTAATTTTATTTTTATAACAAAGAAAAATATTTGCAAGTAGTCATCCGATATGAACAGCCTCAATATTAAAGCAAATAGAGGTGAAAACTTAAGTATGTAATTTGTATGAAACATTGTATGTATACAATTTCATGTCGAGATGTTGGTAGGGATTGTGATTGTGTTGTACAAGGAGAAACAGAAGAAGAGATAATGAAGAATGCAGCAGAACACGCAGTCAAAGACCATGGATACAAAGAAGAAGAGATAA
>DASUQJ010000093.1:0-9697 GCA_036280615.1 Nitrososphaeraceae archaeon | reverse complement strand
CAAACAGTCCAAAAGTTATTGTTACTTTCTCTTCTCTAGGCGAAGACCAAAGGCCGTCATGGGCTATCCATGCAGTTAATACAGACACACTCGCACACAACATTACCGCGACCGTTATGTGTCTTCATCTCTCTCCTTAAGTAGATGACTGCTCCTAGTGCTTGGCGCAAGATTTCACCATATATAGGCAAATTACTATTCCTATTTTGCTTTAACTTTTAATACTTGAATTAAAGTAGTCTTAAATAGTCTCAAAATGTCTCAAATAACTCATATGAACGTAAATTAATAAAGACGATGCTTAATTTAATAAAGAAGACAGAAAGTATTAAGAAAAGAAAGGTTAGTTACTAACTTTATTGAACATAAACTTAACAATCCTACTAAGGAGATCTTCCTTGTTCAAACTTAAATAGTGTCAAAAATGTTTAGAGGATCTCTCAGTAGCTAATTAGCCGGTGGTTGCTGTTGAGAATCCCCTTTAGCCATTATTTCCGATCTAATTGAGGCCAAGGATTGGTCGATTTGATATATCGCTAGTTTGTCTCTCCCAATTATCTCGAATTTTTGAAGGATTGTTTCAAACAATGTTTCTTCTTCCATTTGTTCACTTACAAACCATTGTAAGAAAGAATATGTAGCGCGATCTTTTTCTCTTTCAACAATCTCTACTAGATTGTTAATGAGTTTTGTAACCGTCTGTTCACTTTTTAAACCAGCCTGGAATGTAGATTCTAATGAATCGAAATTATCTTGAGGCTTTTCTGTAGCTGGAATTATCGCTTCAGCTCCCGCATTATTAAGATAATGAACGAATTTCAACATATGTGTATTCTCCTCAGCAGCTTGTTCAAAAAAGAACGTTGCACTTCCATCATACCCAGTTCTTTCACACCACGATCCGATTGCAATATAGGCTTGAGTTGCAGATGCTTCATAAGCAATTTGATCATTGATTGCCTTTGCTGTCTCCGATGAGATTCTCATTCAAACATTCTATGCATCCTCATATATCTATATTTTTGGAATTGGAATGTGTTGTTATTTATTGGTTAACTAATGTTTGGATATCTGAGTCTGGGTCATATTCATAAAGTCGGACTGGTAACTGCTGCCTATGAATTACTTATATTTCCTCATTAGAATCTCATCTTTTCTGTCAACGGAATTTTTATGAATTCATAATTTTCCAAATAGGATTCATCAACCATAAGTGTAGCGCAATCATGATTCTTGTCCTGGAATTATATATTAGTTTGATCAAGTAACGATCTTATACCATTATTTCCGCTGGCATTCTTCCGTATCAGATTGTTGATGATTAGAACATTCAGTCCAAAGTCCATAATCAAAAAGGAATATGGCTAGCAATATGCTCAATCAGATAAGACTGATATCATGATAGATATCATCGCTTACTCTCTCTTCTAGTTACTAGATCCCAGTCATATTAGATATTTTTTGCGTTATCTCACTGATTGATGTCTGGACATCGGCCTTACTTTGAACCTTTAATTTCAGAGGTGAGATCAAGCTCAGGACTTCATCTGCTGAAGTTTTCGTTGGTTGATCAAGCATTGACAATGAGTCATTAACCAAGGACTCTGCCCTTGATATAAAACCACTTGCATCCTGATGTTCAACTATTTCAGCAACCTTCCCATCCCTCACACCTGACTCATATTCCGTATTTGCAACGTCAAGTAGCCATGAGGCTACTATCAGGTTCAGGGTACTATTAGCTTGTGGGACAATTAATTTAATCGCATTGTTTAGCATCTGATTCGCTTTATTTGTTTCTTCCTTAAATTGAGATAAGTCTAATTTTTCTACATTTTGTGACAGCTCATTCAATGAAGTATATAGGGAATGATTAAGATTACTATCAACGGTAACAAGAGGAGCTTCTATAAAATCATATATTTCTACTATCGGATGTAGAATATGTGCTCGCGTTAATGAATTGTTTCCATTTTCTTTATTTTCAACGGCCTGTTCAAGGTGACCTTTCATCTGTTCAATATTATACACATATTCGATTTGGTTGGGCATTTGACCCGCGACCGAATTAAATGGTGAAAATTGTACGACTACAACCAGAAGTACAACATTGCATGACAGAACAAATAGATTGGATTTTGTAATATTTGAGTTAAATCTTCTCAATGATGACCGACTATGTAAAAGGATAGGCTAATTTAAGGCTTTTCCAGATTCTCAAATTAGAGAAAATAATTCTTAAAATTTAAACAATTAACCTACAAAATAAATAATTTATGAATGAGTAACAAGATGTAAATTTTCTTTACTGTTTCTTTACTCTACGCTTTTACCAATTTTAATATCATCTAGTAAATCAGGAGGCAATTGTTAGGGAAAGATTGTACTAAGGTTACTCGATTTGTTTGTAACACTCGAATTCAGATAGGCAACATTAGAATTTTCACAACCCAGGCCGTCACCATCAGAATCTAATCCATGAGTATCTGGTGCCAATACTGTAAAATTTCTGTGGGGAATATCCATACAAGTCAAGTTTGCAGAATACGTGGTAACACAAAAATCTGGATAAGAAGTGTCACAGGCACTGCTCAAATTACCAGCTGATCCATTACCCTGAATCTGGCTTGCATTTACATGACTCTCATTCTGATTCATCTGTAGTTGCTGCAACTGCTGTGTGGTGTTGATTTGACCACTAGTATAATCAATAATTCCAAAGCCATAATTAAATAGTAAAGAGATTGATAACGACAAGATAATTAGGCTTGAACTCATAAGTATCTTAGTTTCGCCTAGATATTTAAGTGAGTTGATAGTCGTTTCGTAAATTTGGCACATTTCAATTCATCAGGTACAACATCTGTCGTGCCTGTTTGTTACTTGTTGTATCATTATGTAAAAATGCCATCGGCTAGCATGAATTGTAAAGTTTATTTTGATGTAATGAATTGCAGAATTGTTTACTTATGTCTCAATATCTAATGCTTTTTTGCCTATTCGTTCAAATTCCTTCAAATAGGACTGGTTTTTTGACCGCCACTTTTTGGCTATGAGATCTTTTGTTAGTAACCACATATCTGCAATAACATAGCTCTGCCACTGGATAAATTCATCTTCCAACTCTTTATCATGTTTTAATATAAAACCTAATCTATCGTAAGTAGATGCTACATTTCTAGCTGCATCTTCTGTTGCCATATCAAGCTCAAAAACTAATTTATCGTTTCCATTTCCTTCCCTTAACTGACTTAAGAGTTTATTTTTTCTGAGGGCTCTCCTAGATTGAACAAATTTTTCATCTTCTATTATTCTGGTGATATTTGTAACATTCGAAAAAAGATCAGATTGTCTCTTGCGTTTACCTTCTCTATATGATCTTACAATTCTCGCGAGTGACAATCCCATTGCAACTATAGAAAAAATTAATGAAGATATTATAATAAGTTCCAACTGATTATGTGTATTATATACCTAATATCATGTAATTAAACTTAATTTATTCAAATAAATCTGTCAATTACAGGCTATTTGACGATAAAAAATTGGGATGTTCCTGTTTCCAATACATCTAATAGATATTGCATTAATTAATTAAAGGCTCTTGCAAGGATAAATTGTCGATTGCTCACCATTAATCCAATTGATGCGACCCTATGGACACTGAGACGAAACGAGATGGATGTAATCAAGCTATATGATTGCTTATCACCTATAATGCAAGTTGCCACAGGTGCTACTATGCTCAATTTTGGATATTGGCAAGGAGATGTAAACAGTCCGGTTAAGGCCCAATCTAATCTATGTACTCTCGTAGGAAATCTCGCAGACCTTCGCTCTTCTAGAATTCTAATCGATGTTGGAAGCGGTTACGGAGCACCTGCTCTTGAATGGAGTAGAGAATATAGACTCGGGAATATAGTCTGTGTGAATATTAATTCTCATCAGCTGTCTAATGAATTCAAGCTCGCGTTAAATAAGATTGAAAATGCACAAACATTTCATACTCGCTGTCTACGAGCCGGCATTACTTACATTAATAGCACTTCTATATGCTTGCCATTCGCAACTGGTACTGTTGACAGAATCATTGCGTTAGAATCTGCGCAACATTTCAAACCTTTTGACAGCTTTATTGCCGAAAGTTACAGAATATTGAAACCCAAAGGTATACTGGTAGTAGCCATGCCTGTGACAATTTCGTTATGCAATGTCTTAAAAAAACTGTTTAAGCTCGGAATTCTTAATCTGACATGGTCATCAGAGCATTATGAATTAGAATATGTCAAGTCAGCTATTAGAAGATTCAGATTCAAAATAACGAATGAAACTATGATTGGTACACAAGTATATGAACCACTTGCTCTTTACTATATTCAAAACAGGAAAGACCTACGACAGAAAATTACGACATACTATCCATCATATATTGAGAAGATCCTCTGTAAATCATTGGTCAAGATGATGAATGTATCTAAAAAAGGATTAATAGATTATATTGTTTTAAAAGCTGAAAAACTATAGAGCGCACCTTTATTGCTTCATATGGAAAAAATCTTATGTTATACTATTTAATTGAAAAAAGTTAGAGAAATTTTGCATAATTATAGTCTTACAGATGCTAGGGTTTACGAAGCTTGAGTATTTTGACTTTTTTTGGAAAATTTAATGTTGTCGTATTTTTATTCAATCTAATTCTCAAGGGTTCATCGAGATTAGATTCCTTTATCTATTAGGGTTCTACTGTCTTGCATATATTCGTGTTAAATACTTAACCACGATGTATTGCACCGGTATAGCTTAATTACTAATTTTAAATTCTAAATGAAAGAAAGCATCTACGGTTTACTTATATTGGACTTTGAATATATGATAATTATGATACTTTCGGATGAACACATAATTCGATGTAGTGAGTGTGGAAGAAATTTGATAGTTAAAGATACTGTAAATAACGGGGTAGCATTCCTTAGCCATCTAGAGTTAGATCATGGAATAACCTATGTAGCTCAACGAATGACAATGACCAAGACCAAAAGTAGCACTGAGTCGCGACAACAATTACGATAAGCTAATATTTATCTCATATTCCAAGTTTTTTAGGATTCGTAGATTACCATAAATTGTAATGATGTTGACAAAATGTTCCCAAAAATTAGGACCACCAAGAAATCAAACATCATTCAATTCTTCTTACAGCGCATGCTCTCATCTCACATGAGTCAATACGCTACATTATATAGGGCATTAGGGTATAATATGTTGAGTTATTTGAAACAAAATAGTTTCCCTTTGCGCGATTGGCATGTTAAACATATGGAACAGACAGTTGTTAGATTTGTGAGAGGTTTATCGGAAAATGCGACGCGATGGGAGGTTAGATTGAATAGCAAGTATGGAAAAATAGGCAAAGTACTTAAGAGAATTGAATATGACATAAAGCATGGTGTTACAAATGAGGAAGTCTTCTCATTTTTGCAATTAATGAGGACCGATTCCATTTACCTCGAAGTTAGGGCTTGTGAAGGTTCAATGGAAAGGTTGAATGAAATACAGTCATATTACAAAGAATCACCACCATTAGCTTTTAACTGGAATAGCGCTGTTACCAGATAATAGTTAAATAATGAATTAAAAAGAAATATTTTTAGAATTATCGTGTTTGGGGGTCAACGTCAATTAATTTTTGACAGTATCAAACTTTTTTGATCTACTCCTATCCAACCCAAGATAGTGTAGATGACCAGAAATTGAAGTATTTGATAGAGTCTAGAATAGAATGATATAAAGTCAGTATCTTTATAATCTATCACACAATTTTTTGTGATATTGAAATTTTTTGTGATATTGAAATTTTTTGTGATATTAATTTTGTAAGTTTACTTATACCATACCCAGTCTTGGGTGATACAAATATTGGACGCTCTATGTTTAATTCTTTGAAGGTTCTGCTAACATCATCAAATTCAGCTTTGTCTATTTTTGAAAAAACAATTACAATTTTTTCTTTATTTACATTCAGCTCTTGTAAGGTACTCATGCAGCTGTAATACTTTGTTTTTATTTCATCCGCCGGATCTGATGAATCAATAAGAAGTAGAATCATGTCTGCCTGAAGAGACTCTTCCAGAGTCGACTTAAAGGCCTCAATCATATAAGTAGGGAGTCTTCTAATGAATCCAACTGTATCGGTAAGCAAAATTTTCTGTCCATTAATAATAAAGGATCTTGTTGTAGTTGAGAGTGTGGTAAATAAATTTTCAGATGTTTCTTTACTTTCCAGAGTTAGCAGGTTGAATAGGGTAGTTTTGCCCGAACTTGTATACCCTACTAGAGAAACTATAGGCATTCTGTTCTCTTCTCTCTGATCATGGTAAAGCTCACGTTTTTTTCTGGATTCTGCCAACTTTTCTAAAATGAACCCCATCCTCCTCTTCAGATCCCTAAATTTTACGTCAACTATGTATTCTCCACTTCCGCCTTTTCCTGGTCTCTCGTTCCCTATCAACAGCTTCGCATTTTCTTTTATCCGCGGTAACTCGTATTTAATTTCTGCGAGCTGAATCTGTAATTTTGCTTCCGACGTAGTAGATCTAATGTAAAACAAGTCTAGGATTAGCCTTTCCCTATCTACTACCTTTATGCCTGTTGCCTTTTCTAAATTGTAGATCTGCTTGGGTGTCATATGTTCATCAACAATAATCTGGTCAGATTTAGCGTGATGTAGATATTCTTTAATTTCTTCAACCTTGCCGGATCCTAGACCATAGCGTGTATGCCTCAGATCTTTTTGGGTAAAACACTTTACAATATTAAAATTGCCTAATGATTCCACCAAACCTTTTACTTCCTGTATACTGAAATCATCAGGATATGTTACCAGTATGACATTTTGTTTAGTTGTCAGAATATCTCAGGTCCCGACCAGTCCATAAAATCGTCAGCTAAGTAATCGTTTTTGTGTCCCCTAGAACACACATGTGAAGTTGTAGAATCAGTCTTTATTTTGGAAACTTTTATGGTATCTTCAGATATGTAGACACCGGGAAACACTTCGCCACAGTTCTTGCACTTTAACATCAGCATAGGCATTTTCTTTAAACTAATTCATATACGGCTTCATACTATTAATATCTACCTATGGTAATTTTCAAATAATGAACTAACTGTCTCCAATCATCAGAAATAGAATATGTCTACGTCACATTTACGGGGTATTTAACTACTAAAACCTGACATAGTTTAATGGTTTAATGAACACTAACTAGAATTGAATGTTCCAAGTTCTAGTATCCACAGAGCCTTTATGACCAAATCATGAATTTACTGAATTAGATCCAAGACCATTTTTAATTCATCTATTTCACTCTCTATAGCTTGTTTATCTATCTCATCTCTACCGTACTGAGCTGTGTATTTTACCAACCTTTGACATGCTTCAATCTGTCCTAATATTAGATCCCTCTTATCATGACATAAACTATGATAACTATCAATCAAGGAATACGTCACTTTTCTTTTCTTATTTTTACATCCACAAGTTTTTGCCATGATCCCATAGGGTGATTCTGATTCGGAAATATTCAATTTACATAGACACCGTCATTCGAATCAAACCAGAATTCTAGGGTCAAACCATGAATATAGTCATAAACGAGTCTGTATGACTCATGAGCTGATACAGGCATCGATTCTATTTGATTATTACCACAGAGAGGACAAGTACTGGGCATGTTAAAGTTGGTAATGCATGTAGCACACCAATGACATGATTTGCAAATCAAAAAATTTCTCTTGTCAATAAACTTATCTTTGCTTTCATATAGCAACGGGTAAATCTTGGAAGAGGTCACAATAATGAACCAAATCCGAACGCTTTCAGCTTATTAACTTTATTTAACATCAATCATATTCAGTTAGGATCGCATTTAAGCATATCTAATATTTGTGTTAGAAACAAGTAATAGAATGGTTTAGAAAATATGAACAAACTACCAGAATATTACGAGTATTGTCGATATAACAGACAAACATAACATAATAACTATTGTTTTACTTAATAATCTACGAATGTTTCCTATTCTTGGGAATTATGGGTTTAACTTTGTAGTTAGCTTTAATTACATTTTCTTGTTACTGACAGCCGGAAATTGCTACCTTAGAATATGCAATCCATTCTTTAAGAGAAGCTTATTCATACACTGTATCAACTCACACAGTTTACTGATAACTTTTAAAGGCTTATATGAGTCAAAGACGTTATTTTGATTAGTAAATAATAATTGTACGTTCTCAAACTGAAACAAAATTAATAGGATAGTATGAAATGAAAATAATAACATGGTGTTATAACTGCCAACAACGAATATCCTTTGACAATGTAACCAGAAATAGAAATGGTGTGGCAATTCCAGTGGATGATTATGGTAATCTTCACAGTTGCAGACATAAAAAACGAAAGCCTGGATTTCCAAGTCAAAAATGTTTCAGATGTGGACAAGTCATACATTTTGATAAAAATTACAGGTCAATTTCGGGAAAGTATATTCCACTGGATTGGAATTCGGGCAAACGACATGATTGTAACGAGACGCCGGATCTAGAGGTCAGAGAGCATTGGCTATCCCAAGAATTATGAAAAAAATGTAATGGAGCAAGATATGTGCCAGGTACGAGAACTGAATCACGCATTACAGCCACGTAGAAATACCTCACTTCACGTACAACCATGGGCGATTACTCTGGACAAATGTATTATTGTAATTTGATTATTTCATCCCAAGTTCCAGTTGCTGATAGCATATAGTATTTACCAAGATTTCCAGATTCTAAATGTATAATATCTCCGGCTGTAATTTGAATTTGAAATAACCTGTTCAAGAATTGCAGGAAACTTGGTCCTGCCACTATGCTCTTGACTTGCTTTTCGAGTGGTTTAGTGTAGTATTTTTGTAATGTGTCCATTAGTCCCAGACTACTAAGATCTTCAACTAATTCGGACAAATCAACAAACTTCGAATTCCTCTTGTAGACCTTAAGAGTTGCCATGGTAAAATGTCTTCGTTCCTATACACATCCAAGTACAATATAACATTTCCCTGTTTGCACACGTTACACCTTATTCTCAAAGTTATGTTGAGTTTCTTGAGTATCTAGTTTTACGCAGGTTTCGATTCGATAAGCTGTTCGATATGGGCATTAATAACGCTTATTAAAGAACGAACGATATAATGAACATTGTATATCTCCTGTTCTGTCTGTGGAAAGGAATTCAACAATTTACTTAGCGGTGTGATTTATTTAAGTACAGTAAAGGGTAAGCTAGAATTCTGTTCAGATGAATGTTGTAGAGATTACCTCAAGAAAAACCTCTAGGTCTAAACCTGTTTGTATTAATACCGGTTCCTTTATGATAGTGTTATCTAAAATGAAAGAGAACGATTAGAATCAACGCATTGCGGTAGGATCGCAAAAGTTTTGAAATCAGTGCAACAATCCAAAAATTAGGACAAAATTCTTACTAAAATATACTTACTATGGATTAGGCGATCAATCCTATAATTGGAAACATAAATGATTAATTGATAAATCTCATGTCTTAATTAAACTATAATAATAATGCAAGTAACTGCGGAATACAACTTTAAAAAAGTACTAAAGTCAAACCGCTGTCCTAACTCCGACTAACAAACTGATG
>DASUQJ010000092.1:0-14987 GCA_036280615.1 Nitrososphaeraceae archaeon | reverse complement strand
ATAAGAATAATCCTTTTTATTAGCCGTATATGATTCAAATTTTTTGATCCTAAATTTTGGATAAACCTTATTGATTTATAAATTTGAATAATAGATAAGCATTTGGAAATAATGAAGTCGTTTTTTAGCTACGGATTGTTGCCTATTAGAATAATGGCAGGCGTGGTATTTATCGCCCATGGAATACCAAAATTTTACGATGTATCTGGTGGAAACAGCTTCTTCCAGTCTATTAATTTAGCACCGGAATTGTTCATACCAATTGCACTACTCGAGGTGGTAGGTGGTTTAGCTATTTTGTTTGGTATACTGACTAGAATTGCTTCTGCGTTATTTATTATTGAAATGATTGGCGCAATACTGACTGTCAAATTATCTGATGGATTTGTTGGTGGATATGAGTTTGAACTACTTTTGATATCAATATGTACTACCCTAGTTATTCTGGGTCCTGGAAGAATATCCATTGAAAATTATGTCTTGCAAAGAGAAATTTTCCCTAAAGGGAAACAGCTATTCCAGGAAACTTCTAACACAGAAATGAAATAATGTTTGTATGATTTCGATTCTTTATTCCATTTTTTTAGGAGCCAATTATACAGGAAAAATTTCTAATGTTCAGAAATGCCAATTACATAACAACTTCCTAGTATTATTTGGAGTAACTAAAAATCCCACGTCATGATCATGACGAGGATAAGCCCCATTTTTCGCGTACCTTTTCTTCGACTTTTGAAAAAACAAATCTATCAAATATTAAACCAACCGCGAATATTACTATCATAGTTGCAATTATCTGACTCATGTTAGAGAACTCTCTTCCTATTGCCAGGATATATCCTAATCCTACTCCAGTAGTGATCAGCATCTCAGCACCAATTAATGCATGCCATGCAAAAGACCATGTTTGTCTTAATCCCATTATTAAGGAGGGTGCAGAAGCAGGAATCATGACATGTCTGAATAACAGGATTCCGCCAGCTCCCATATTACGTGCTGCATGTAAATATATTGGAGGTATGTTTCTAATTGCGCCATAAGTAGAATTCATAACTGAGAATACGGAATTCATCACAATGACGAAAAGTATTCCAAAATCATTGAATCCGATCAGAAGAATTGCAAATGGTACCCATGCTATACTTGGAAAAGATTGAAGTCCCAAGGCAAATGAACTCATGGTTTTTCCAAATTGTTTGAATCTGACCATAACGAGTCCAACACATCCACCAATCACTACAGAGATTACAAATCCAATGAATAATCGCCATAGTGTAATCGCAATACCCTCTATCAAAATATTTTCAGATACCAAGTCAACAAAAGCCTGAGCAACCATTGCTGGTGAAGGAAGGGAAACAGGTGGCCAAATTTCTAGCCAAAATACAATTTGCCAGACTAATACAAAAACTACTAGAAATGAAATTATACTTAAAACGTCCTTAATGTCAAAATTGATCTCTTTTCTTGAATTTGAGGCAGTGTCCATTTTAGAAAACCTTTTGATTGATTGCTCCTCTCAGATAAACTCTATTCATTATAAAATTCAAGTGAATGACTCACCATACCACACAGATTTTAATTGTCTTGGTCATTATGGAAATATAAATGGTTTCAATTCTGAAGCTTTCATTAGCCTTGATCCTAATTTCGGGTAATCTTCTACTCAATAATAACGAAATGTACTGTTCATTGATACCTAACTAGGAATCTCCGTTTGAATTTGTCTTATTGCACCTTCAAATACAGAGTAAGGTTGGGCACCTTCAATTTTTAAAGGAGGTTTTCCTTCAGCGATTAGGATGAATGTAGGAGTGCTTGTTAAACCTATACTTCGTGCCAAATTATCATTTGTAGCCACTAAATTTTCATATTTTTTGGAATCAAGACATGTTGAAAATTTGTTTATGTCAGTAACGCCTGCGTAAACTGCAAATTGGGTTAAACTATTTTTTGATACCCATTCAGTGTTCTCTCCTTTTGAATTTCTATATACCTCATCATGATATGGCCAGTATTTCCCCTGTTCTGCAGCACAATAAGATCCAATGGCTGCAAGGGTTGATAACTTATCTGAAGGTCTGTCATTTATAACAAAATCTTTGAACAAAAAGTTAATCATGCCTGTATTAACAAAATTATTAACAATGAGATCTTTGGTATCCCTATGAAACCTTGCACAGTATTGACATTGATAATCACCGAATTCCACTAAAGTTAGGTTAGATTTAGTGGTCCCCAGCGCTGATGCGTTCTGTGCTATTGGTTGCAAAAGTGTACTAATAAGCTGCTCAGGATCTTCTTGATTTTGTGGGGTATTGTTTTGCCCCATAGTCAAAAATGCCGTAACCGAACCTCCAACTAATACCACACCAAATATTACCGCCCACATTAGGGATTTCTTCTTGAATTTCTTGGAATTCGATTTCTTGACCTTTCGTTTCAATATTGTATTCTTGGTTTCAGTAGCATAAAAACCATGGTTAAGAAAATGTATATACAGTTAAATCAATAACAAAATTTACCATTATCTAATTTTGCGATGCATTTATCGTATCCCAGCATTTTCTACATAATTGTCCATCAATTTTCCATTTAGGTTTTGGATTATACCTTATGAAACCGATTTTTTTTCCACATCTAACACAAAAATTTAGTTTTGTTTGATAATCTTGTTCTTTTTGAATATAGCATTTTTCACACAAGAAAATATCATTTTCCATGCCCCATTGCCACCTTGCTTTCTTTTTTTTCTCTTGGTCAACAATATCATGACAAATAAAGCATTTGTTTTGTTTTTGGTTATTTTTTTCTTCTTCTTCTTTCTGCTTAATCATAAATTCCTTTGTTGTTTTCATATGACAATCACTACAAAGATAACCTGCAATATTCCAAGATTTTTCTGGTTTGTATTTAAATTTAAGATCCCTATTGCACAGAGTGCATAACTGAGGTTTCCTAAATTGCAAACATTATTTTTTCAAGTATCCTGTAAAAAAATGTATCTTTACTTTTATACCATACTCTAATGTCATGGATAGAACAAAATTTAATTTCGCACTCGTTGATTGTAAATTCAGACGATTGTGATTCTGAATATGAAAATGGGAGAAAAATAATCAGTATTTATATCTCAATTGTGAAAGTACTCGTGTGATTGTTAAACAATGTCATGATTGTGCCCAGAAGGGTAAGAATATTTACTGCGATAGTTGTGATAAAACAGCTGAATCATTTGATATCTATAGCTATTATGCCAACAGGATGTCGGAAAATTCCTTAATAGGTAGAATGAAAGCTTACACATGGCATGATGTGTTAGAGTATATAAAAAATAATTTTTTTTATGATTTATCTGGAGAGCTTAATATAGACTGCGAAAAGGACTTTGCATATATAGAAAAAAAACTATCTGAGAATGTTTCATCTAATATTAGTAATGAAAAATCAAGCAGTGAACATCCAGTTGGGTACAAAATATTTCTGAATAAAGAGGATACTGCACGTCTTGTTCCTTCCACTAATTCAGGAAACTTTTGGGATTTAACGTTGACTAAGCTTACTAATCTCAAAGATAGTAAGAAGCAATTAGTTCTGTAATTACGATATAAACATCATAACTTTAACCGTAATAACGAGTTTCATATGCAGCTGTTTGCTGCAGTATTATTTAGGGTGGATAAGTAATGAAATGAGGAAATGAAATATATCAAAATCTAAACAATATTTACCTAACTAATAAAAATGATTTAATTAGGCATTAAAAGTAATGACTTCTTTCTTTCCATATTTTGTGAATAATGCATCATACCTGCTGGACTTTTCCGATAGCAAGTTACCATTATCGCCATACATCTTTACAAAATTTGCTCGCATTGCAATATTAGCATTTGAATCAAAGAATCTAACGCTATATCCAGTCGTTCCGCTCTCTCTAACTTCTTTTACAAATTTTGCAGTCTTTACGTTATCAAGATTCAAATGGATATGCCAAGATTTATCTTCGTTACCTATAGTCATCCATTTGTCCTTTATGCGAATTGGTAAATCTCTCCGAGTTTTAACTTCACAAATGCCACTTCCACTATTTACCGATAACATGATATCGTCTAGGTCGAGTATATCGGAAACCAATTCTTTGATTAGGTCATGAGACATTTATGAATACTATATCACTAGTTTAATAAAAATATGAGGTTAACACTGATTTCTCTCTCTCTCAAGCAAAATTGAGTTGGCTGTATATACATCAATAAAAAATAGTCATGCTCAACTTACAAAATCGGATATACTAGTTTGTTTCTCTTAATCTCCGAAGAACCTAAACTTTCTAGCTCATCTTAAATAGTTCTTAACCTATTCAATATCATAAATGAATAAAAAGGGATCCACTATAAGTGTTGCAGCAGGAATTGAGCTCATGTTATTACTTATTGGAGGAACAGGATCTTATACTTACCTTTTCAGTACGGGATCTGCTCAGAGTGAAACATTAGGAGATCCTATTTTTGTAGAAAAGGGTGGGGATACCGTTAAGAGAGAACTGGGACCTAACAGGACTGAATACACCTTTACTTCAAGCGGCATACTAAATGATAACATAGAATACAGTAAAAAAGGGGAATATATCAGCGTCTCCAAAGGTAACAATGTGACATTTGATCAAGGTAAAGGAGTAATATCGACCAAGGACGGCAGTGAATCAGCAAACTATACATTCATAGAAGTCGGAAATGGTACAGACTATCACGGCGCTTCAGTATACAGCACAAATTCCACAGGGAAACTATCCTTTTTGAATAATGTAGTGGTTATATTTAAGGGAGGATATGATGAGAATGGAAATTACGCGCTTAAACAATGGCACTGGAAGTAGTACTAAGATATTGATAGATAAATCGTCGATAATCGAAATTCCCTTGACAAAGAACAAACTTATTATGATGATTTACTAGACGCGTTACGACTCAGTTTAAAAGGTTACCAAATAGAGTAATTTTAAATGTTCTAAAAAAGTAGGGTTTAAGTGTATTGTTGTATATTTCGCTTATTCCATGGGAATAACCTTTATGGAATAGGGGATAATCTTTAACTTGTCAACAAATCCAGCAGGGGGACCATGATCGTCAATCTCACCTATATTTTTGAAGGGATCATCGGCTATATTTTTGAATGAATTATCGGCGAATGCGTTCGCTGCAATTGCACCAAATATCATTCCAATTAGCAGAACTATTGAAGGGAGAAGTAGGGTCTTAGAAGGTAAGTTCATTTAGTTCCTACAGAACGTTTTGGTTTATATGAACTTGGAGGGAAAACTCCTAATATTATTCAGTAAATAAATTCGGGATTATTTTACATTAAATAAAATGGATGCACTATTTGTGATATCGTAGGGTGCTTTTTTAATGTACACAGCCCTCCTCCCATCAGAGTTTAACTTTTTTATAATTTATTGAGGAAGTAGATCAGCATGAATAAAGTTTCCTTAATCGTATGTCTTGGTAAGGAATTAGCGACCACAAAGCAGATATTCAGTAAGTTTTCGGGCGTACCATATGTTGCAATTTAGTGGGAGAAAAACCAATAATTTTTCCAAGGATTTAAGTTTAATGGAAAATTACTTCAAAGGCTCAAGAATTTGCAAGTACTGCGGTATTAACATGGACATTAAGGACCTTGATATGTTATATTTCTTTCATGATACATGCTGGCAAGAATACAGAAAAAATGGCAAAGTCTACCCAATGCCTAAGCATGAAGGTTAATATTGCTTAGAAAATTTGATGTTTGCTAGAATCATATAAATATTTACGAATTGCATTTGTTCAATTCTTCGTCTTCTTTTAGACCTGGCTTTTGACTAAATATCTACCATTTAAGATACATAACGAAGGCATTTCATTTTGACATTCCCATCTTGTAGTCCAAATTTTGTTTATATGTAACGTATCAATAGTAATGATCATGGCAGATACAAATTCTTCAAAAGAACTCAATACTGGAGGTTATCTTGCAGCATACTTTTACAGAGTTCCAAAAAAGAACCACAACGCTATCTCACAGAACCTTAAGAAGTTTATTCCATGGTTTGTAAGTAATGGAGTAAGACTTGAATACTATCATCTTGCTGGAAAAGATACCCAAGAAACAATAGAGGCTGCAAACGCATCTGGAATATACATTATGGTAAATATTACTAAAACCCTTGCTGCCGAAGATGAAGATATTTGGATGGAGCTACAATACTTTAGAGATCAAAATCACAGTAAAGAAGTATATGCAAAGATGATGTCAGACAAAAGCCTAGAACCTCTTGGTAAGGAGTTTATGGGCCTAATTAGCCACGGTGGAAACCTTATCACGGGTATATTTAATCGTCTCGAACAATAGTAATCCCAACCTCTACAATATTTTGATCACAATTTTTGAACCTGTCAACATGTAAATTTTTCCTAATAACCATGAATCTTCTATTGTCGTACAATATTTCCTTTTTTTATTTTTGCTTCAAGTAGTTCTCTCGCTTTAACGAACGCTATGTTTTAAATCCTAAATAGTTGAATAGACTCTATGACATTAAAGCAAATATTACAACAAGAAATTAGAGTATACATCGTCTCTTTCTTCTTGTACGAGCATACCCTATACACTAAAAACCTAGAATATAGAACTAATTATTAAAGTAGTTTTATCCATAGTTCAAGCAAAATTGTGATAGTTTTTTGAATTGACATCTGCTATTCTTAATGGTTCAGGTATTCTTTCTCCATCTTTGGTTAAGTCTTGAACGATTTGTATGGATTTTCTTAAACTAATCTTGTGTCCAACACTAATGTAGATTGGTTTTTTTCCCTCTTTTTTAATCCTATATCCAAGAACATTGTCATGATCTTCTATAAAATGATCCTCCAATAAAGATCCGCAAATAAGATCCTTGGCAATTCCAATAGTTGGTTTATCAATAGTATAACCAACATAACTGGCTAATCCACATCTCCTTGGGTGTAACACGCCATGCCCATCAATAAGTAGAATATCAAAATTAGATTTAGATTCATTTTTTAGTAGTGCCAAAGTTTCGAGTAATGGACCAGATTCTCTTAAAAAGAATAAACCGGGTAGATATGGATATTCTACTTTGCATTTAAGATTTGCAGTGGCTATCAATCGGAAGGTAATATCAGTTATTACAGCAGAACAATATGCTATATTATCTTTGTAGGAGACGTCTATACCACAAATATTTTCAATTTTGTCAATGGTATCACAAGTTATTATCTTTCTTGAAATTTGTTTTTGAATAGTACTGGCCCAAGAATAATCATTTTTCACTGTGTCTAATTTAATATCATGGCTCTTAATGTTGACTATTCTCAAATTGTTTATCACCATCTAATTTCATCATAATGATCCTAAAATGAATTTAGATGCTTAAAAGGAACAAACGGAATTCAATAATGATAAAGCAGTACAGTTGAAGTAAGTCTTCATTCTAACAAATATCTTCTAAAATTAAGCATGTTTTTTATATGATTGTTTGGATTACCCTTCTGATACATAATGCCAGAGGAGCTTTCCGAAAGAAAATTACCAGAAGAACATGAATGGCAGATTACTGAGAAAGTCAAGGAAACGCACGATACTTATACGTACACTTTAAGACCTTTTTCTGCCTCAGAAAGATTCAATTTCTCCGTAGGTCAATTTGTAACTTTGAGTGCAATACTCAAAAGGCCCACAGCATCGGGAGGTGTTGAGGAGACTGCCGTTAACCGTGCTTACTCAATCGCATCGTCACCAACGAAAGATTTTATCGAACTTACAATCAAAGAAGAGAAGCCATATGGTTATATCAACCCTGTTTCAGGGAAATCGGATGCCTTTGCAGCTTATTTTAATCAACAGGTTAAGATTGGAGATAGAATCAAGCTAAAATTAAATCCAGTTAAAGAACATTTCTTGTGGAAAGTAGCTGCCGGAATTGAGAAGAACGTAGCATATTGGTCGGGTGCCAATGGAGCACAATCTGCAAGGTGCTTGATCCAGTATATGGAGGATAAGAAGGATCCAGAGTTTAATCTTATACTGTTTTATAGTAACACAAGGTTATCCATCGAGAATGGGGATAGTAAGATTGGTGACGTTGAACATCATCCAATTGACTCCCTGAATGTGATTTACTATAATTGGTTGAGAGATATTGTAAAAAAACTTGAGAATGTGAGGGTGATTTTTACATTCACAAGAGAACAAGAAATACCTGCGGCATCCAAAGATGCCAGGATTGTTTTTAGGAAAGGAAGATTCTTCCTAAATTCTGATGGTTCCTCGGAAAGAACTTTACTTAAATATGGTGACAATATAGAAACATCATTTAATCCAATATGTGGTAGCAGCGCGTTCATAAACGGCACCGTAAGGTTACCAGATGGTAAGATAATTAAAGGTAAAGGAATTTTACAAAATTTGATGGAACTGGAAGGAGTAAAGCCTGAAAAGACTGATAAAGAACAGTTTTACCTACAACAAGTCGGCGCAAATTAGCGAAATGAGAAAAAGCTTTAGCTTTAAAATATTAGAATTTATTTCCTAAAGAATCTATATCAACTGATATCTTGTCCCACATTGTTGCTAGAACCAGAATTTCTCTCTATCGCTAGCTGAAAGGAATGCTTTGATAATCAGACATTAATTCTGACACATTGAGAAGTATCACTTATCTGATATCAAATACACAAAGTGTAAAGTATGTGGGTCAAATTAAAAATGGTTATTGAATAAATGATATGAAGATTTAGCTATAAGATATTGAGTCAACAGTTAATTGTGTTAGCTTTCAGAAGATATCGACATATGAATATGAAGAAGGAAATGTCAATTGCTGTCATATTTCTTGCAGCAGCTATCATCTTTGTATCATCAAGTCCTATGGCAAACAATGCTTTCGCACAAACCGAAGGAGAAGAGGGTCTAGTACAAACAGAACCCGAAGATAATATAGTACAAACAGAAGGAAAAGATTATTCAGGAGGAAGCAAAAACTACGAAAATTTCCTGAATTGTCTGTCCGATGCTAGCGGTATAAGCGGTATTCCTGCCGGTGATGAGATTGTGAATTGTGTGGAAGAAAGTGGTTACACTCAGGCAAGTTCCAGTGCTAGTAACACTGTAGATACAGAAGATGAGACTGAAAATGTGCCGGTAAGTGTAGTAGGTGATGAAAGTGATGAAGGTGAGACTGAAAATGTGCCGGTAAGTGTAGTAGGTGATGAAAGTGATGAAGACGAAGATGAAGACGAAGATGAAGATGAAAGTGATGAAGACGAAGATGAAGACGAAGATGAAGATGAAGAATAGACTAGCAGTGAAATTGATATCAGAAACATCCCCTTTCTTTCTTTTTTAGTATCAAGTATTATTTCTCAACCTAACTCGTTTCCGTAGTGATACAACTAAAGATGGGAAGTTAATTCTGATATAGAATACTTATAATATCCAATATTCATGTAGATGACTAGTGCAGCATCTTCAGCCATATCAATTTGATAAATTACTATCTGAAGGAAAAATGAATTTGGTTATGTTTTATGCTGATTGGTGTCCTTTTTGTCAGAAATTCAAAGGAACATTTGAAGCCTTCGCAAGTACCTATAACGATAACATTAATCTTTGTGCCTCCATGATTAATGATGATGATAACCCTTTGTGGGATAGATTTTCAATAAATACAGTTCCCACACTTATTGCTTTTAACAAGAGTGAAATTATTGCGAGAAGAGATTCAAAAATGGGATTTGGTTTAAATAAATCAGATCTTGATTCTATACTAAAGGAGATATCAGGACAATAATGTCTCCTGGTTCTGTACCATGATTATTATAGTTGAAATATAGTGATTAGTTTGCATCATTACCATAACTATCCATGTTCTAGAAAGTACATCTAACGGAGCATATGAGACTAGAAATTGGAAACGGTATACGGAAGTATTCGATTACTCTTGTACACAATAAGTTTGGATTGGACGATCATTAGCTGTATTGGTAGCTCAGTAACCTTTGTTTACATATTTCTAGATAGCTCTTGTCTATATCAAAACCTATACATGAAACGCCTGATCTTATTGATGCCAATGCAGTTGAACCTATTCCAATGAATGGGTCCAGCACAACTCTACACCTACTAACTCCATGTAATTTGATGCACATTTCTGGAAGCTTACTTGGAAAAGTGGAAGGATGTGGTCTCTGTTCTTTATCCCAAATGGTCTCATATGGTATAAACCAAGTGTTACCACGATCCCTCAGATCACGGGTTGCCCTTTTCCAACGACCAATATTTGTTTTATCTTGGTAGGGAACTCCGATGGAAAGCTTATCTAACTTGACATTACCATTTTTAGTAAAATGAAAGATGAATTCAGAACAATCATTTAGATATCTATCACTAACAAGTGGTTTAAAATGTCCAACGGCAATGTCTGATATTACAGATGGATATTTTCCTACATCAGATTTTGGAATGGCTATGGACTTTATCCATACGATGACGTTTTGTAATGTGAAATACTTTCTCAATACATTAGCAGCATCTAAAGGTATCCAAGGATCCGAGGGCTTGCTGCCAATATTTATAAAAAAAGAACCATCATCTGACAGAACTTTTTTAATTCCTCCACCCACATAGGATAGGAATCTCAAGTAATCATTTCTCGGCAGAGTATCCTTGTAGCGATTATACCTAACACCTATATTATATGGAGGAGATGTGACAACTACATCAATTGTTTTCTCCAATAAATGATTTTCAATTCCACTAATACAGTCACCATGGTATAACTTTATGGAGATACCTTTCCTCTCTAATTCAAGAAATTTTACCGGGATATCTTGCTTAATTTTGATTCAACTTCTTTTCAGTGATTCAAAGGCAAAAATCAAATTAATTTGTATTACCTAACTAACAGCACAAGGCAGGAAAGAAGAATCAATAATTTAAGATGTGTTCTCAGATCAATACAAGATCATCTACTGCTGATATCATAACAACTGCTTTATTTCCAGATAGACTTTTCTTCATTCTGCTTACTACTTCTTTGACATCAGAAGAATTTACAACAGTAGCTATAACTTTTCTAGAATTGTATGTGAGTTCAACTGTACCACTTCCCCTACCTGATGCGACTGTTTCCTTATCTTTGGTTACGCCCTTTACGTCATAAATTGTGGCTTCAAGATTCAATTCCTTTAATGAAGAGAGGATATCACTAACATTCTCCGCTTTAACGAGTACAGCCAGTCTCTTCATAGTTCTCGATTCTTTTCCGGGCATTTCTGCATATGTTACTTCAAATGGCAAGGTCGTATTGTCTTTAACCATTTCTTTAAAGTAGAAATATGAAGTATAAAAAGTTGATGTAAATGTAAATATGAAATTGGGATCAAGTGTTGCGGTAGACGATTGATACTTTTTTTGATATAATTTTCTTTATTAAGATACGAAATTATTGTTGAAAATATTTATTTATGTTGTTGATATTACTACTATTATGGAAAGTAACCATTTTATAAAAACAATGATTGTCACAAGTTTCATTTTCACCATTGTGTTGGTAAACGCCAATTTATTGGCTAAAGCAACAGCTGAAACCGGAGTTGGAAAAGATGTATTTAAGGTGATTGTCACGTTATTTGACATAACAAATTCAACAAAAGACATTACAACAATTGTTAACGTGAAGGATCAAACGAAGGTAAAAGTGTTTAACGCCGAAAATCCCGAAAGCGAAGTAGAAGATAAAGTTAGCTATACGATGACCTTTCCTAATTTGACAGTAGACGATGGAGAACCGTACAGCGTATGTACAGTGAGCGTTGAAGATTTTGAGCTTAACTGTATAGAAGGAAACAATTCTCCCCTAAATAGGCCAGAATTTGTTGATATTGACGTAGCTGGAGGGGGCAGCGTAGCTGGAGGGGCCAGTAGCGAAGGAGATCAAGAAGAAGGTTCTAATGAAGAAGATTGAATTCTTCCTTTGATGAATAGAAATACGAATAGATAAGATCTATTTTTCATTTATACCGATGTAGTAATTTCTGGGATTAACAACTTTGAATATGAATAGAACATTTAAAGCGCTAGTTTATGGCGCTGCCGCATCTACTCTTATAGCAGGAGTATTACATCTTGCTCTTGTTCCAATGTTCTTCAATCAAATGACGCTAGATGTAATGATATTCTTTATAGGTTCTGGTCTCGCTCAGCTTTTCTGGATTGTACCTACCGTCAATAGATGGATATTCCCCTGGTATTATATCGGTATAGGTGGAACGATTGTCTTGATCTTATTGTGGATAATTGCAATACCTGGAAGCGGATATCCGATAGGTGGAATGGATGTGGCTATCGAAGTTTCTCAGATCGCTTTCGTAATTTTGAGCGTAATAGTGATCAAGAAAAATAGAGAAGAATTGAATAAGTATAGTATGTAGACTATGATATCTTTACCCTATACTAAAACATTCCTCCTGCGGTACTACAAAATGAATTCGAAGTGTACTAGTTATAATAACATTGTACAATTATACAACATCATATGTATAATTAATAATTACCATAACTAGGTATTTGAACCTGCGTCCTAAGAATTATTTTCAAGTATGGACAAGAAATTTCCAGCAGGATCTTTAAACCATGCTAACTTTCGTTTACCTTGGAAAATACCTTTGTCATCAGTTTTTAGCTGACCTTCGTTGTAGATTCGAAAACGAATTCCTAATTTAGTGAGTTCGTTACTGTTCGATCAACGTCATCAACTACAAAATTAAGTATGGTAAAAGTCGCAGTCGCAGGAACGTGATCGGGTTTGGGGTAGATGAATACATCGTTACCTCCTTTAATTTGTAAGTTTAGTCCTTCTTTTGACTCTGATACCTCAAATCCCAAAGTTTGTCCGTAAAACTTCTTGGCTTCTTGTAAATCATTAACGGAAAAACTGGAAAAAGCTTTTGTGTTTTTAAAAATCATATACCAAAATTAGATTAAAATAACAAATAATAATTATACAATGGTTTACAGCTAGTAGCTATTCCTTAGTCCTGAAGATTGCTTACTAAAATTGTCTGAGGATTTGATCTTTGCAAATCGTAACAATTTGGACAGATCATACTTCCGAACCAGTATTTGATCGAGTTCGTTTTCTTTTCACATAATTCACATCTTGCAAAGTTAAACATTTCTTTTGTATATTAAATATCATCTTATATAAAACTTTTCTAGTAGATTTAGATGGATGGAACTCAAAATCCCCGATTGAAGGTTCATTTTAGGACCTGGTTGGCTTCTAATACCATTTTATGTCTTTAATGACCATTGTACATTCTTAAAAACAAAAAGTCGAACCCACACTCGGCTGAATGAATTTTCCTGGCATTTTGTTTATGATTTCATTTGTTGCTTTCCAACCCGTACAGTGACATGGAACAACATATTGTGGATCTTCTCTTTTCAGCTCAGATATTGTCAACGGAATGGATTCTTCATATCCATGCCCTGATAAATGAAATCCACCGAAAACACAATATATCTTGCTCACACCAGTAACTTTTTTTGCAAATTTAATTGTGTTTATTATTCCAGCATGTCCACAGCCAGTTAGAATTATCAGTCCCTTTTTTCTTACGTTCATGATTAATGCCTGATCATCATTGACCAACGGATCAGGTACTAAATCAGACTCATTTTTTTCTTCTTTATATTGTAATGGAAAACCTTTCTCAAAATCAGTAACTCTTGGTATTGCTCCAGTTATCATGACTCTGTTATTTATAATCTTGCTTCTTTTCTTTTTGATTTTGTTTTCACTCCTTGGGAGGAAACTAATCTTGTCTATTTTTCTTATAATTCCATCGGCCTGAAGTATTTCCCCCTCATTTAAAAGGTCCATTCTTGCTCTATTACCATTTGGATATACAAGCCAGCGTCGCAGGAAGGCTTCAGGATGCACTATGATTTCTATCGGCTTTTTTATTCTTTTCAGAGTGCTCATCAGTCCTGAAATGTGGTCAAAATGTCCATGACTTAATATTATAGTCTCAACGTCTGCCAGATTAATTCCCAGGACGTCGCAATTGTTGACGATCCCGTCTTTACTAACTCCAGTATCAAAGAGAAATTTGTTGTGCTTGACCGTGTTTCTATGAGTATAAGATATTTCCAATATGATTGAAAATCCATGTTCAGCTATAGGTGCTCTGGCAATCTTATGGTTACTTACCATAGGAGGCCTTTTTACTTTGGAGGAACTAGGGAGTAATCTATCAGTAATATTGTCTACCAAGATGGTAATTTTTGCACTATCAATCTCTTGTAGATTCATTCATAATAATTATTAAAGCATAATAATTAATGTAATCGATTGTTTGACTTCATTCAAATTAATGTGACTAAGAACGAAACGTGGCCCCTTTATAGGAGTTATTCTCCTTGATACGCTTTTGTTAAGGCATTGATATCAAGCTTGTGCATTTGTAGCATTGCCTTCATGACTCTCTCCGTTTTGTTAGAGTCTTTGTCTTGTAGCATCTTTATCAAAACAAGAGGGACAACTTGCCATGAAACTCCAAATTTGTCCTTGAGCCATCCGCATACCTGCGCATCCTTATCACCACCTTCAGTAAGTTTCCCCCAGTAATAATCAATTTCTTCTTGCGTATCACAATAGATCTGAAATGAGATAGCTTCATTAAACTTAAATACAGGCCCTCCGTTCAGAGCCAGAAATTTCTGTCCCTCTATTTCAAAATCAATGGTCATTACAGTACCTTCCTTTTTCTTATGAATCTCATACCC
Source organism: Nitrososphaeraceae archaeon (assembly GCA_036280615.1). GTDB lineage: Archaea > Thermoproteota > Nitrososphaeria > Nitrososphaerales > Nitrososphaeraceae > TA-21. The sequence continues at coordinate 134 of DASUQJ010000092.1, read as the reverse complement.
TTCTTTTCCGTATCTAGTAACGTTACCAACTTTTGCTTTTTTAAATATCGAGACATAAAATTGTGCCGCATCTTCGGCATTATTATCAAACCACAAACACGGACTAATTTTTTGCATCTAAGGTTATTAAACAG
>DASUQJ010000091.1:0-16098 GCA_036280615.1 Nitrososphaeraceae archaeon | reverse complement strand
CTACATCATTGAGTTGGGGACTAGATTCATAGACCTTCCCGTCAGACTTTACATAAACATACTGAGGAGATTTTTCAATCTGGTTTTCCGATAGGTTCAAGCTATTTACCACTCTTAAAATCGCAATATCTGGCGAAATTGGCAATCTAGATAACGAGGGACGATTTTGAGAATCCTGAATGCCGAAGTAAACAACGAGAGTGACTAATATTCCAAAAGAAAGTGTGATTAAGATTCTTTTATTTATCAACTTGGCTCTACTATGCTCTAATTAATGATTGACATTACAAATGATAGCAAATCAGATTTACATTTATTCCAGTGTTCCAAAATTATTTTGAACCGAGAATATTTTTCTTTGAAAGGGCATTCTCGAGTTCTTCTTTTGTCATGAGTCCTTTTTCAAGTATCAGTTCTTTAATACTTTTATTGGTTGCCATAGACTCCTTGTATATCTCCGATGCTTTGAGGTACCCAATATGGGAATTGAGCAGAGTTACCAAGATTGGACTTTTTTCCACAAATGATGCAAGTTTCTGCTCATTTGCTTTTAATCCATCTATCATATTGCTTGCATAAACTGACAGAAAATTTTTTAACATATCGGTTGACTCTAACATGTCTTTGATCATTCCAGGTAACATAACATTTAATTCAAATTGACCTGCCTGAGCGGCAAGAGCAACCGAAACATCGTTTCCTACTATAATAAAACATATCATGTTAAGACATTCCGATAGTGAAGGATTTACTTTACCAGGCATTATAGACGATCCAGCATGTACCGCCGGAAATGTAATTTCTGATAATCCTGCTATAGGACCCGATGCCATCAATCTAATATCATTTGACATTTTTATTAACTCAATTGCAATATTTCTGAGAATAGAAGAACACATTGTTATCTCAAATTTACTTTGTAAAGAAAAGAAATAATTCTGAGAAGGCTTTAAACTTAATCCAGATATCTGGGATAGATAATTGATAACTAGTTTATCATATCCCAAAGGTGTATTGGCTCCCGTACCAACGGCGGTTCCACCTAATCCAACATATTCCAAGTCATCACATACATCGACGACTTTATTTAGACCTCTTTTAAGAGAAAAAGCATATACATCAAATTCCACGCCTAAAGTGACTGGAATAGCATCCATTAGGTGCGTCCGACCAATTTTCATAACCTCTCTAAATTCATGACTTTTTTTTTCAAGAGCCATTATAAGTGACCTAAGTGAATCTATAACTCCTTTCATATTCATCAATAATGCCATATGCATCGCTGTTGGAAAAGTATCGTTACTAGATTGTGACATATTTACATCATCGTTGGGATTTATGAAGGAATAATCGCCAATACTATGACCGCTAATTTCAAGAGCTCTATTTGCAATTACTTCATTAATATTCATGTTGAATGCTGTTCCTGCACCTGAATTGATAGTATCAACTATGAATTGGTCCAGTAAATTTCCCGAGAGTATTTCATCACAAGCTTTTACTATTGCATCAGCTTTTTCTGCTGGGAGAATGTTCAAATCTTTATTTGCAAGGGCTGCTGAACGTTTTATCATTGCAAATGCCTTTATCATGCTTAGATGAGGTTTCTGACCCGTTACTTTGTATTGGTTAGAAGCCCTAACCGTAAATGGTCCATAATAAGCATTAGATGGAACTTTGACTTCTCCTAGAGAATCCTTATCAAGACGATACGACTCCATAAATACGAAAACCAGCGTTTATCTAATAAATCAATCGACTCTATGTATAAAGGACAACATTTGAAGAGTGAATGAAAGTTTAGGCTTTCTAGTCTTATCTTGAAAGTTTGAATTTACTCCCCTATGACTTTGACTAGGATTCGCTTGTTGCGACATCCATCAAATTCTCCATAAAAAATTTGTTCCCAAGGCCCAAAATCAATCTTACCTTTTGTAATGGCAACTACTGTTTCTCGGCCCATTATCTGACGTTTTAAGTGAGCATCAGCGTTATCTTCTCCAGTATCATTATGCAAGTACTGTTCTGTGGGAGCATGGGGAGCTAGATTCTCAAGCCATTTCTCAAAATCCTGAAGCAAACCTTTTTCATCGTCATTTATAAAAATACTAGATGTTATATGCATCGAATTAACTAGACAAATGCCTTCATCGACAGCGGATTCACGTACGATTTTTTCTATCTCTGGCGTTATGTTTAATAATTTAAATCTCTTTTCAGTATGAAAAGTCAAATATTTTGTAATTGACTTCATGTTACTGAAAAATTGCATTTATTATTTAAATTATTCATCGGTAAGTGAATAAAAAAACTCTTATTAGATCTATTAACATTTGAAGTGGCTAAAGTATGTTCAGGACTCAAACTAATCCTAAAGCTGAGTTACTCTGTTTGATACTGGCCATTACAATAGTGTTCATTGTGGTAGGTTTTAACTTGAGTGAAAACAATAATTTATTTGCCCAATCAGATCAATTTTCTCAGTTTGAGAATGCTTCGAAAAATCAGGCTATTTTGCGATTTCAAACACAATTTTGCGGAATGAATTCTACTCAGCATAGTAATTCTTTTATCTCTGAATATTTACTCCCTCAGAAGTGCGAGATGCCTCTCGGCATTTTAGCGGATAATGACTCAATATGGTATGTATCCTCAAAATTAGGTCATCTTGGCAAGTTAAATATTAAAGATAACAATAGTCAAGAATTTACAATTCCTGTCTGGGCTAGTCGTTCAAAGCCGACCGATATTTCACAAACATGGGACGTTAAATCAGACTCTAAAGGCAATATCTGGTTTACTGATGAAAAGCAAAATGGAATATGGCGATATGAACAAGATAGTAATACTTTTAGCTTTTTTCCGGTCCCGGAACGTCCTTCAGGATTTGGCACCATTTACCCTGTTTCAATAATATTGAACGATGATGAAATTTATTTTGCTGGTATTAGATCAAAATCGCTTTGGTTTGCAAATGTGTCAGACTTGAAAAACAATTCATCTGAAGGTATTTCGAATGTTTCTCTACCGCTATCTTCATTCAAAGGAATAGATCCAGATCTTGTCAGTACTGGCTCGATTGAGATAGATAGGGATCGTAATGTTTTGTGGATTTCGATGCTTGCGTTCGGAGTTAAAGGGCAACTATTCAAGTTTGATTTATCTTCAAGAACATTTACCCCGTTTGATCTTCCCCAACACCTTGATTCGCCCGTAGGAATTTCTATAGATGAAAAGGGAAATCCTTGGATTACTGATCACGGCACCAGTATATTCTTTATGCTTAATTCAACAGATGGCAAAGTTACAGAATTTAGTACTTCACCGCTTTCTAGAATCTCTGCTAATATTCCAAAAGAATTCAGCTACACACTGCCTTACTGGATAAAGATGGATTCAACGGGAAATCTCTGGTTCAATGAGCATGTTGGTAACAAGATTGCAAGATTCAACACTACAGATGGAACACTTATTGAGTATTGGATACCTACACAAAATAACTTATGGGCTCCCTGTGCTCCAAATGAAAGCTCTTGTGGGATTTCTAATGCTCTTCAGTTTTCGATAGGAAAAAATAACCAAATATGGTTTTCAGAATGGACAGAAAATAAACTAGGCATGTTAAATGGTTCAAAACCTCCATCATTTGTTGTGGGCACTAGCTCCCCAGAGTACAATGTAAAGAGAGGAGAAACTATTGAAATACCTCTGATCATATCAGCAAAGAGTCAAGTCAATCTCAAAATGATTGCGTCATCCACCTTCACAAGTACAGGAAACTTTGGCAACTCATCGATTTCATTTAGCCAGGATTCATTTTCAATGAATCCGGGCGAAACAAAGAATGTTACATTTTTAGTTACTCCTTCAGATGAACTTGCCAACGGAGATTATACTATTATGATTGGAGCAGAAAATGAAGAAATATCATACCTCAATTCAATAAAAGTCCATATTTCATAATCTAATTAGCCCTTTCAAGAGCTTCAATCCCAGGCATTTTATCTCCAGCCAAAAATCTCAAGGTTGCTCCACCCCCAGTTGAGAGGTGGGTCACTTCGCTTTCCGACACGGCAGATTTTTTCAGGGCTGCAATTGTGTCACCACCGCCGACAAGTGTCATCGCTCCTCTCCAAAAAGCAAGAGCCATACTCTTTGCTACATTTATCGTTCCGCTTGCAAATTGTCCGACTTCAAACATTCCCATCGGCCCATTCCAAAAAATAGTACCAAATCCGTTTCCGCCTATTTCTGAAGAATAAATCTTGGATGTTTCGTTACCGATATCAAATCCACACATTCCATCTGGTATATCACCAGTAACAGTTGAAAATGAGTTCTCCTCAAAGGAGACTACGTGATCCACTGGAAGTAAAATTTTCTCACCGTATGAAGAAAGTGCGTTCTTCACCCAATCAAAATGTTCCTCATCAAATAATGAATTACCAATCTTGAATCCCTTTGCCTTAAGAAATGTATAAGCCGCTCCACCACCAATTAGTAATTTGTCTGCCTTTGGCAGTAAATTTTCCAAAGCCCCAATCTTATCTTTAATCTTGGAACCTCCTACCACCAAAGTAAATGGCTTTCTTGGATTATATCTTATCATGGAAAGATATTCTATTTCCTTTTTCAAACTAAATCCCGCTAAGCGAATATCAAAATTTTTTACAGCCCCGTATGTAGAAGCATGTTTTCTATGAGATGTACTAAAAGCATCATTTACATATATATCAGCCAAGGATGATATGGACTCTGAAAATTCAGTGTCATTGTTCTGCTCTTCAGAATAGTATCTTAAATTCTCTAATAGCAATATATTCCCATACCTAAGATTCTCTATTTTGCTACTTACTTGGGTACCTATGCAATCCTCGACAAAGTCAACATTTCTATTGAGTATTTCCTTCAATCTTGTCGCTACCGGGGCAAGTGAATTATTATGATCACGGAATTTAGGTCTGCCCAAATGAGAAGCCAAAATCACCTTAGCTCCTCTTTTTACGAGATATTCGATAGTTGGAATTGCACTTCTAATTCGATAGTCCTCAGTTACTGCACCATTGTTAGTAGTTACGTTAAAGTCTACCCTGACTAAAACTTTCTTTCCATAATATTGAATGTCATCAAGGTCTGATACAGATCTGAGCAATTATTTTTACAAATAAGGATTTTAGGTGCTAGTAGGATAAACTTTTCTCCCACTTTCACAATCTGAATGAGCTAAACTGAGTTATTCTATATTAAACTATGTGTAGAGATTGTTATCCGCTTTTCTAATTTCTATTGTAACTTTATCGCCTACTCTAATTCCAATATCTTCATACTCCCTTACGCTAATCTTGAATGTTGGGGAGTCACTAGCGCCCCCACCTGTCATCATTCTTGAAATATTTCCCATTGCTTTTGGGAGATTTTTCATCATGTCTTCTGGAGACGAAAATGCCATAACGTTTGAGCCAAATGGATTCATTGGTTTTTCGTTCTTGTAATCATTAGGATCACTAAAACCAACGAATACGTAAGGACTTCCATCCTGTGCAGCTTCTATGCGTGCTACAACAAAGTCTTTTTTCATACTTGCCATATTATTTCTTGTCTTAAAGGATATAATTTCCTTTCCCTTATGTAAATACTCTGAAAAAAAGATTGTTTTTTTGAGACTTAGGGGTTGTCTCCAACGATCATAAGATAGGAATGAGAATTCAATCCAGCGCCAAAAAGTGAATATGCCACAGCTTTTTAACTGTATGCACGTCATTGCATAAGCAGACTCTTTTTGAGTAACAATTTTTTTCGTTTAATGCCGTTTCTTAAATTTACCATTATTTTTTCCAAAGCCTGAAATCATCTCACATTGAGAAGTTTGCTAAAGATGGTAACTATTGATATTCGCTTGTTACAAAATCAATATTATATTGATATTGACATTAACAGTACTTCTGCAATAGAACAAAATTTAAACTACAAAGTGAATGTCTAGATTTAGACTTGATACTGATTGTCCTCTGTGAGCTTATTCTTTAACTCAGTAATTTTAACACTTGTTGGACAGCCTAATTTGCTTGATGCAACCTTAAAACCACGCTTGGCAAGTTCTAAATTTTCTTTTAAAACATATGCTTCAAATATCGATTGCTCTGGTTTTACTCTCGCTGCAAGCCCAGTAGCCTTACCAAAGGCTCTTCTCATTCCTTCTTGCAATCTATCCGCTCCGGCAGTTGCAATCATTTTATTTTCACGTAGAACCAAATGAGGATAAACTGTAAGTCGGGAAAAAAAACTCATGTCACCGGCTTGAGCCATTGTCTTGTTCGCCGCCAGCCTCGCAGCTTCTAGTGCATTGTGTCTAATCTGCATTTTCTCACTGACAATTAGTTGAAGTATATAATCATAATCTACTTTGGATTCGCCTGACGAAAACCTTGCAATTTTTAGCTGAGGTTTTCCGGAGATATATTCTCTCCTCACATACGGCATTCCCTTAGTTTCTCTATAATTAACGCCTTTCATAACTCATCATTTGTTTTAATACTTAAATGCCTCTTTCAGAGTGATTTAATCGTTATGTCTTCAGAAGCGGATCAAAACAGTGAATTTCAAAACATCATCGAGGGGGTTTTGACTAAAAAATGCTTGACAAAGATTGTTGATACAAGATCTCAAGATCAGCTTCGCAACAAAGGATATGGTGATAAACAAGACAACGAATACTTTCTTGAAACTTACGAGGCTCTTTATTTGCTGTATGTAAACAAATTGGTCTTAAATAATGGGATTATAGCTAACTTTGGCGGTTTACTGAAACATGTATTAAAGTACGATAAGGAGATAGTTACTAGATTTCTTGTCTATAGAGACTTAAGAAGTAGAGGATATGTTGTAAAGGAAGGATTTGGATTTGGTGCAGATTTTAGAGTATACGAGAGAGGTGAATATGAAAAGAAACGTGCGAAATACGTAGTGTTTTGCATTAACGAGGGGATTAACGTAAAGGTCGGAGAGCTTTCAAAAAATGTACGTGAAATAGAAACAATGGGAAAAAATGCGATAGCTGCAGTAGTAGAAAGACGGGGGGAGGTAATTTATTATAAGCTCACCAATATGAAATTCAAAGAAAACAAAAAACAAGAGACAACTTTGAGCTTAAAAGAAAGAAAATAGTTAAATAAACAAGGTCGGAAAATGTTAAATGCAGGGAGTGCCATTCAAAGAGATCTACTGTCAAGATTGCAAGATAATTTTAGCTAGATACAATGAAGATTACTTCTCCGATTCCAGCATTGATGAATTATCTAAACTCCATTACTATTATCATATTAGAGAGGGTCATTCAATCATTGTCAGGAAAAAAACAGATGATGCAAAGTCGTTGTTAGGTTTTTTGATGATGTATTTCTGATCTATAAGAAAGGATAATATTTTTCCTTTCTCAATATTTTTTACTACAAGATAATGAAGATAATGGTAGTCCCCCTATAACTCTTGACTCAAATCAAGTGTAGATGAAGAGATTTTACCGGACTGCAGAATCTTGTAGTTTTAATGCTCCGACCGGGATTTGAACCCGGGATCGTCGCCTTGAGAGGGCGAAATGCTTAACCGGCCTACACCATCGGAGCGATAGAAATTTGGATAATTTTCTTCATATAAAACTTATGTTGATATCTTTTATTATTTTAATTACAAAGCGACTTTTAATGTACATACCAAAAGAAACAATTTCATTCTTAAATCAAGTATTAGATAACAGAAAGAAAAACAAAGTTTATTTATGAAAAATTTGTCTTGGAAGTCTGTCTTAAAATCTGATATCAAGGGTTCTCGTCTGGTTTATAAAGTTCTTCGTCGTATGTTATAATAATGGCGTCAGTAGAAATATTTGGTAAAGAAGCAGAGTTATTCTCTGAGCTTCAAAATGGAAGAATCCGATGTACTGCGTGCGCCAGGAAATGTGAGATTCCGGAGGGAAAGATAGGTCTTTGTGGAATTAGAGGTGTTAATAATAACAAATTATGGTTGTATGTATATGGAAAAGTAATTGCAGGGCATATTGATCCGATTGAAAAGAAACCTGTAATTCATTATATGCCTGGATCGTCTATATACTCAATTGCTACAACAGGTTGCAACTGGCTTTGTAAATACTGTCAAAACTATGATATTTCACAAAGGAGAAAAATAGAAGGCACAGAGATGACTCCATCAGAAGTAGTGGAGAAGGCACAATTGTATGGTGCACACGGTATTGCCTATACATACAATGAACCTTCTATTTTTATGGAATTTGCAAAAGACTGTGGAATAGAAGCACATAAGAAAGGAATTTTCAATATTTTCGTATCTAATGGATATGATACACCAGAATCTGTTAATATGATGTCAAAATTTTTAGATTGTATAACAGTCGATTTTAAAGGTAGTGGAAATCAAGAATTCGTAAGACGTTATATAGGAATTCCTAACTCAGAACCAATATTTTCAACCCTAAAAGAAATAAAATCAAAAACTAAAATTCATGTAGAGATAACCGATCTTATCGTTCCTCAAGTTGGTGACAATTTGGAATCTGCACGACATTTGTGTAGGTTTGTGTATGATGAACTTGGCCCAGATACTCCAGTTCATTTTTTGCGATTTCATCCTGACTACAAAATGATGGAATTTGATTCAACACCTGTATTAACTCTGGAAAAACATTGCGAAATAGCAAAACAAATCGGACTAAAGTATGTCTACATTGGCAATGTACCAGGACACCAGTTGGAAAACACTTACTGTCCCGAGTGCGGCTATTTGGCAATCCAAAGATACGGGTTTAATATTGAGGGATGGAATTTGGATGAAGGAAATTGCTGCAAGCAGTGTGGATATGGCATCCCTATTGTTGGATCTCTACAGAAGAAATCTAAAAGATGGTTCCAATTAGTAGAATAAGTTGCTCAAAGTTATATTCTATGAATCAGAGCGAGGGCGTGGATAGAAATTCAATTAAATACTGAAAAGAAAGTTCTACTAGCCCTGCCCAATCGGTAAATTGTCGTTCGATTCATTCTTTTATGTGGTCATATCAAGACAATTGAATCAGACGAATAAACCTGTCATCTGCTTTGCAGCATGGATCATTTTTTTAGGAAGGTTTTTGATAAAGCCGTTTCATATGATAATAAACATTGACAGAATTACTTTCCATAACACAAGATTATGTTAAGAATCACGTAATTCCTCGCTATCAAAATTCTAAGAAGGGAGATAATGGAATAGTACTAGTTATAGGGGGTAGCAGTTTGTATCATGGGGCTCCACTACTGGCATCCCTGAGTGCTCTACGTGCTGGCGCCGACTTGGTTTATACCGCCGTACCTAGAATTATTGTTAATGCGATAAGATCCTATTCACCAAATATCATTGCGTTGCCGATGACAGATAATTCACTAACAATTGGATCTGCAAACCGCCTGATTAAGAGTCTACCAAAGATACCACATACTGCAACTATTGGAATGGGAATGACAATATCCAAGATTGACGCACTGAATTCACTCCTCAATAAACTAAAGGAAAACGGAACCAAACTGGTGCTTGATGCCTCAGCACTAGTACCAAGAGTGATTTCAGTAATTGCAGAAACTGATACTATAATAACACCACATGCTGGAGAATTTAAAAGAATTTTCAATGAAAATGTGGGAGTTAGTGAAAAAGAAATTCTATCGACTGTTTCGAGAATGGCAATAAAGCACAAAATTACTATCATTTTAAAAGGATGGCTAAATGTTATAGCCGATGAGAGCGGGAAAGCTGCAACAATAAGAAGGAGTACTCCTGCAATGACTGTTGGAGGAACAGGTGATGTGCTTGCAGGACTTGTCGCCGCTCTATATTCCAGGATGAATTCTCCTTTCGATGCTTCTGCTTTAGCAGTTTATTTCAATGGAGCTGCTGCCACTATTGCAACTGAACAGATTGGATTTCATATGGTAGCCACGGACTTGATAGAAAATCTACCAAAAGCAATAAAGCCATTTGACAAGTTAGCTAGACAGAAAATCTAGGTTGAGTTTGATTCTATAAAAATTGATTCTCCATTCCGTTTCACAATGATATTTATTTTCCTTTGAGAAAAATACTATTGTGAAACAAATCACAATTATTCTGATTACGCTGCTGGTGACCTTGTATATTGGCCAACTTAACTTTAATTCTGTCTATGGAGAAGAAAATATAGAAATTTCTTCTGGATCTCCCTTTGTTGATTCAAGCGGCAAATTGAATATCATAGGTGTTATAACGAATCTTGGAACAACTTCTGAACAGGTAACCGTGGGGTTAGATGTCCACAAAAAAATTGATGGTTCAAAGACTACCTTGCAGGATACTACATTCAGCAAAATTATTTATCCGGGAAAGGAGTCTCCCTTTAAATTCAGGGTAAGGGGGGATTATGATGTATTGAACAAGCCGTATATACTAAAGACGAACAATGTACATGAGCCTTATTATAATAACATCGTGCAAAATTATTCTAATTTTCCAGTAGGCCAAAACAGAGAACTGATTGGAACATTAAAGAATACTGGGAGTGTTGTGGTGCAGAATATAAGTGTGTACGCATCAGTTCATGATAAGAATGGAACGCAAATAGATTCTATCCAGTCTAATACTATACCCATTCTAAATCCAGGTGAGATAAAACACTTTGCAGCTAGACCAGATCATGTCATTGTAAATGATGCAAACTATTTTAGTTGCGCAGGTTTTGATCCAAAAGCCCCAATTAACACTCTTGATTTAGGTAACGGACAGTTTCTGCCATATGGATTGGAGAGCGTTGCGAAGATAAGCAATTTCAGTTATGATAGTTCAACTGACAGTATATTATTTACAGCGGATCATTATAATCCCTTAGGAGGTATCGTTACTTTTGAGATACCACAATTAGATAGTAGTCACGATATAACAATATTTTTGGACAATTTAGGAGTAAAGGATCAGCAGGTAAGCAAAAATGGTAAGACAATTACTTCCAATATTTTTATTCCTCCAAATGAACACACTGTTAAAATTACTGGGATTCTTAATCAGTCCTAATCATTCATTTCAGATGATTTAGGGACGTTGAATAAATGTTTCATGTAATTTTGCTCCAACTATTTCTTGTCTTCGCTCGAACTAGATGAAATGCTCAGCTTGATGCCTAGTTTTAGTATATATGGGGTTACAAAAGTGGTGACAATTGTAACAACTCCTAAAATAGGGAGTATATATGAAGACACGGCACCAACATCTTGACCACCTTTTCCAACTATTAGTGACATCTCTCCCCTCGCAGATGACAGCCCAAGACCAGTTCTAACAGCTGTGGTTGTATCATAACCTGCTTTAATTAGAAAAGGTATGACAATGACCATTTTTGCCGCAAATGAAGTCACAATAAGGATTAGAGCAGGGATGATAAATAGTGGAATTTTTGACACATCCACAAGAGCACCTACTGATACAAAGAATAATGCTGCAAATACATCTCGCAGTGGTATAGTTATAACACGAGCTATTCCAGCACTATTTGATTCAGCTACTAAAACTCCTGCCAAAAATGCACCTATTACTGGTGACAATCCAAGTTCAATCGCGGCAAATGATAAACCAAATGCCAGACCCAGAATAACTATTATCAATACTGAATAATCAGTTTTTCTGGCCAGCTTGTCTATCAATGGTGGCAAATATCTTGAACCTAAGATAAGAATTGCTGCTATGAATCCCACAACTATCCCTACCGACAGAATTACCTGAACAAATGATACCGCTGCTGTTAAGGCAAGTGATTGGAGGATACCTAACATGGTAATGACTATAACATCTTCTACAATTAGTATTCCCATTATTAACACACTTGATTTTTCATTTATCATGTTTAACTCCTCTAGTATCTTTACTGTAACCACAGTGCTAGTAACTGACATGGCAAGTGCCAAAAACATTGAGTCAAATTGTGAAAATCCAAGTGTTTGTCCAACGAAGAATGTAATTAGTAGAGTTCCTAGTGACTCTGCAATACCTACAATCATGGAAATTCTTCCAACAGATTTTAATTTTGTAATGGGAAACTCAGTCCCAATTACAAACAAAAGTATGATTATTCCAAGTTCAGCCAGTGTATTTATTGTGCCTACCTCATGAATTAAACTAAATGGAGGAGTAAATGGACCTATAACCATACCGGCCAGAATATATCCAATTACCATTGGTTGTTTTAGTTTATGCGTAACGAATACCATTACTGCTGCTACAATCATGACCACTGCAAAATCTTGAATCAAGAAACTTGTGCTCAATTGTGTTATGAGGTGTAAAAAATACAAGAATTACACTACCTAATAGTCACGATACAATTACGATCCTATGAACATCTTTCATGAGTTATCTATATCAAAATTATAATTTTTTAACCCATGAGTCTTTATGAATCGCAAAAGTTCTTCATTATCATCAATTTTATAATATCTTTTCATCTTTTCTAAAGTTTCGTCATCATAATGTACATGTCTTTTTACTCTTGCTGTCTCCATACCATATTAAAATATCTAATCGCACTTAAATTTTTCAAATAAATATCATGAAAAATTGAACTTTTACAAAAATTGTTGATTACTAATATTGTATATGCTGAGTCTTCAAAAACTCGAGTAATTCCTCTTCTTTTTCAAATCCATAATATCGCATGAGTTTTTCCAAAGCTAAATCATCGTGTACGAAATCATAGTGCTTTTTCCTATTAAGAGACGCTATAGGAACGCTCATTGTTTTTTTGTTGAGTTGAATGACACCTTTTGGATATATTAGCCTTTATCGTTGTTTTAATAGAATGAGAATTCTTGCATATCAACTGTCTGGTTAGGAAATCTTTGACTAGGATTTCGATAAATTAGAAAAATCATATCCGACGCTCCATCTTACATAAAATTCGGACAATCGAGGCACATTTGCTTTTTTAACTATTTATTAATATACGTCATAATAGATTCAAAATACTATATGACATCGGGAAAATATTTCAATAGGGCTGTAATTGCACTGGACGCACCTCACGTTGGATATGTTGTACGCGAAACAGATGACAAGATAGTTGTATTCGGCGACGGAAAGGAAAGATATGATATACCGTTATCGGAAATACAGACTGTGAGCAAAAATGTGTTAGTTGGATTAAAGTTTGACGAGATTGCAAAAAAATATTCTGTTGATAGAGATGCACCACTCCCTACAAGTAAATTTGTGGACCCTTGGGGAGCAGACGGAACCACTGATTTGAAAACATATATGAAAGAATACGCAAAAACCCTCTTCAATAAGGGAGTCAGGATAGCAAATGAGGATCATGTAGGGCATGTGATGAAGGAAACAGATGACAAGATTATCATATTCGGTGAACGTGATTATAGATTTGACGTTCCTAAATCTAAAGTCATTGCTGTTGGTAGAAACGTGATATTGGGGATGGATTGGGATGAACTATTCACCTACAAAGTCGATAAGAATGCACCACTGCCAAGTGGAGAACCTATAGACAAGTTAGTAGAGGAAGAAGACAAACTCTAAAACTCTTCTCTTTTGAATCTATACTCGGGTCTTTACCAGTCTAGGATTGACGGAGGATAGATACAAAAATGGTACTGATAGATATTTTTGCAAAAAAGAAAATAGATCATTTTACGGTATTTGCTTCACTGCCAGATATGGGTAGAGTTGGGGGATTGGTATCTTCATTTTTGGCAAGTACTTTAAAAGCTGAACATATCGCGAATATAATCTCAAGCCCCAAACCATGGGTTAATGTTAAAGATGGGGTTGTAGAATCAGCAACGGATGTTTACAGAATTTATTTTTCAGATAGGGACAAACTATTAATTCTTACTGGCGATGTCCAGCCTGAAGATCATAGGGAACTTCTCGATTTGTGTCATGCATTTCTTGATTTTTGTTTGTCAATTGGTCAAATAAAAAGGCTCTATACGGCAGGTGGTTCATTAAACGAAATGCTTACAGGTGAACCAAGAGTTGTAGGTGTTACTACAAAAGCAGAACTAAGAAAAATTCTTGAAAGTTCTAATGTGGACACTCTGGGTTCCGAATTTACAACGATAACTTGGTTCAACGGTCTTATCTTAGGAATCGCTTCTGATAGAAATATTGAAGCAATTGGGTTTTACGGTGAAATTTCAGACAAAACTCTACCGCAACCTCTTGCAGCAAAGAGCATTGTAAAGGCCTTCTCTAGAATTGAACGCCTACCTATTTCTACTAAATTGTTTGATGCTCAGTATGAAGAAGTCTTGGATAATATTGAAAGAAACAAGGGAATGAACAACCTAGATAAATAAATGATTAGTTCTTCAATCCGACAATGTATCCATATTTCTGTGCTGTACGAAAGGATGAATTGCTCAATTTCCAGAATTGTTACTGTTGAGATTACTCTTGCATTATTACATATCTTAATGACAATTTGTCCTTATGATACTACGACAAAGCCTCTTGCTATTCCATTTCGAGTTGTATCTGGGAGAGTTTGATTGAGTGCCTTGAGTGATTTTACTTCAACTTCCAAATTAAATACTCCCTCTGCGGGTAATGACACAGTTTGATTCGAAATTCCATTGATTGCTGTGATATTATTTTTGCTCACAATATCTTCACCACTGTCTGTTCTTATAGACAAATCATAATTTACATCAGCATTTAATCTATTACCACTTAAGGCATCACTGAAATTAATACTTAGAGTATTTTCCCCAATTACTGGTGGATAAGGATTCCACAACAATGAGGCATGTATTCCTCCTGTATCTGTTACCATATCAACTGAAGTTGTTTGGGTCTGATTTACTTGCGGCCGAATGGTAAATTTCATTGAGTCATTACTAACTCCTAATGCTTCATTATTCTCAGCTAATTTTAGAATATCATTTTTGTTCAACAGAAAATGGATTATTAATGCTTTTTCTGAAGTAAAAGGGTCTATTGCAAGTGATCTTCCCACCAGTGGTTGTCCATTTACAGTACCATTAAATATCGTAGAATTTGAAAATTCACTGAATGATTTTGGAATCTTGATTTCTTCGTGAACAAAAATATTCTGTGATCCTATTCTTGAAACGTTCCAATCAAATGGCATATCCCATTTTGCCTCCAGATCATCAGGTTCAAAAGTGAAATTTTGGATCCTGTCATAATAGGAGATTAATGTGCTATTGTAGATTTGATTTGCATATGTTAGATTTGACTCAGATACATCTCCAATGCTGAGATAAGAATCAAACCTTGGGGCATTTTCAGGTACAAAGATGTTTCTGACGTTGTCAATTCCAAATATTTCTATTCCAAAGTGATACAAACCTCCTTCAGATAACACTGGGCCAGATATTGTCAATTGTCCAGTTTCGCCTGTCCATCCACCCAAAAAAGGTTCTGTAGACCCATAGACCTGTATGGGACCCTGATTTGGTTCAAATTTTAGCGTCAAGGGACCATCTTTTGAATAAAACAATTCACGAAGTAGCAATTTGTCCCCCTTACTAATAGTTAAAAAATAATTAACATTAGTAATGTTATTTCCAGTCTTAGAGTCAAATAATCTTAATTGAAAGAAGGCATTCTGCATCGTATCTGATGTCAAAATAGGCGGGCTAATTTTTGTATAAAGGCTTGCCTCTCTATCACCTACGGTAGCTGGGGGAAGATTTTCTTCAAATATGCCGTCCGCAATTGCTCGTTCGAAATTGGGAAGCATAATAGTGCCGGCGATAAATAGAAAAAGGATAATAATTTTGATGTATTTTTCCATATTCAGTCTAGCAAATAATTGGTAATTTATATTATTTAGAAAGATGCTGAATTCAGCTATATCTAGTTCAGTTAATAATTAAAATGTAGTCCGCATCATGTCTCATGTATCAGGATATGCGGTCAATTTGTTAAATAGAGACTTAAAATATTTGCTATATTAACTCCAATCGTCTGTTTTTATCATTTATTTCATATTCCAATACACAAATTTTTGCCGCTGAACTTGGAGATGGTCGTAATATGCCCATG
>DASUQJ010000090.1:0-3689 GCA_036280615.1 Nitrososphaeraceae archaeon | reverse complement strand
TCATAATCAATGAAAGATTTTTTATAAACTTTTATTTTTGAATTACAATTTTGTGTAAGTTGCTAATTATTAGTATTAATAATTTTCATTTACAGATTATTGTTTGAATATTCAATTGGGTTTTAATTTATACAATTCATTTTCACAAATCTTTTTAACATCTGTAACAAAATGTTCCCATTTTCGAAACAAAGTAATGTTATAAAGATATGATCATTACGGGCACACTCGCTTAGAAAATAAAGGACGAGTGATTGCATCTCTGACCTATTTGTAGTATGCGTATTATTCATATTGAGACACAAAATGCAAACCAAGCAACTTAGACCAGAATAATCTATAATATTTAGACTTAACTTTCTTTCAAAAATATTATACAAATCTGTTATTAACTAGATAGCAATGACGATATTAGGTCAATGAGCATACGCACAAGACAGTTCCTCGAGTTGAATTTACTGCTAGTGCATAGCTGGTGGCCAGAAGACCGATAGAGATGTCAAGAAAAACTCTAGCCGTTGACTCTGATATGATTGATCAGGCTCTTGAGGAGTTAGCTAAACTTATGCTTCGGCTCGATAAGAATCCGGAGAAAACCAGGAAGGAACAGAACACAATAAAGAAAATTCAAGAGATTCGGAATACGATACAGGATTCGGTGCTCTATGCTAAATTGAAAAAGAGCATACAATAAAAATAATGTGGCTGTTAGTTTTCTACCCGTCCAGGCCAAGAAGTAAGTAACCCGACTACGTGCAGAGCTCGGATCGATTCGAAAGAACGTCATATTCTCAGAAAGACCCACTAATTCGTAGCAGTTAGTTACTTGGTAAAATTAGTCTAGTGTTTCCAAAGAAGCGGAACGTAGTTTATCACTGTGAAAGATTTGCCAGTGGGTTTGTCAAATTCTCTAACGGATTTGAAAGATTTGCCAGTGTGTTCTTTTCCATTTTTAATGCAGGGTCTTCTAAATTTCTTAGAGTTTTCCGGTAAAAATTCAATTTGGTATGTTGGATGAATACAAACGATATGTGTCTGAGTATATCAAGCGAATCAAGGAAAAGGACAGTGGGACTCTTCAGTTTGATTTGGTTCTTTAGTAGTGATAAAAAAGAGGCAGAAATAATCGAAATATAAGTGAGTTCTAAAGCAGCTTTAAAACAGAGAGAATCTTGAGGAATTACAAGAAATAATTTTTAGAAATTAGCCATTTTTAGTAATGCTGAATTTATTTAAGAAACACTATAATTGATAAGAATCTTTTATATGGTTGAATTATCTGTTATCATAATTGTAAAATAGTTTATTGCGTCCTATACATGCAATAGTAAATGGTTAGCTCTAATAAAGTTCGTCGTTCTGCAAAGTCAAAGCAACGAACAAGAGGAACCAGGAAGAAAAAAATCATAGAACATGGAGATATTTTCTTCTTCTATAGACCCAAAGTTGACACAGAGGTTGTAAAGAACATAGATAATGTCCAGAGATTTTACATGGTCACATCGCCAGACAATTCTAATGTAAATAGAATCTTTCTATTAGGACAGAAGCAGCTCCCTGAAATTACAGAAGCTAGATCTAGTTCTGAAGAAAGAAATTGGGCGCTAAACATTGCAACTAGTTCTGATCCGGAGGAAATTAGAAAAGAATTTCTACCAGCAGAATATGAAACCCAAACACGAGGTACTAGAAGAGTAGGCGCAGCCGTACCTGTCGGAGAAGGAAAATATTCAATTGTAGAACATGAAGGTCACACCGAGTTGGCATATATCTTGGAGATTCCTGAAGTTCCAGGCTCGAGTCAGAGAGAATTTCAGATTAAAAAAGAGGGAAGCTATATAATATCTGTTAAAAATCCCGATATTCAAGTACCGGGATACTCAGCATTTCTTGAAAGAAAACCAAGTTATCCAAGTTCATTGAAACAGAAGTTTGGAGATAGACGTTGGATAAACGTTGATGATCCAGATCTTTTAAACTATGAAAATACACAGTTACTATTAATTGGAGCTAGAAAGAAAGATGTGGAAGAAGAGCTTGGTATAAGCATAGACGAAGAAAAAGAATTTGCCAAAACCGCGGAGCTTTTCAATGATCTGAAGATAAGAAAAGAACAAGTGCCACTTAAACCTCTTTTGAAGGGTAAATTTCCAGACAAGGACGAGATACCTTTTGCGAAGGAAATTAAGACACTTTCAAATGATGAAGCGCCAGGAAGAGGCGGCAAAATTGGTGGAAGGATAGCGGCTAGCTCCTCCGCATCTGCAGCAGGAATTGCAAAAATTCTTTCTGGAATTGAATTCCCAAAGAATAAAAATCAGTTAATAAATTATGCTGAACAAAATAAAGATCGAATTAGTGATCCTGATTCTGTTATCGAAACTCTAAAAGAATTACGTGATACTCAATTTAAGAACATGGCCGATGTTGAAAAGGCTTTAGGAAAGATCAGGTAAAAATAAATTTTTTAATTCTTCTGGGGCAGATATCTTATGGATAAGATAGCTTCCACAGCTTTTGGACAAGGTCGACAATTTACATGTCCTTTTTGTGGTAAGGGATACGATCAAAAATCTAGAATACAACGACACATTGAAACTCCTCACCCTCCAAGTGCTCCCTCTGCTGCTGACGTTGAAAGGGTGCTTAAGGGAATTAAGTATCCGAAAACCAAGGATGAATTATTTGAAATTGCTATGCAGAGAATATCTGCTACAAGTCCTGATCTCTTGGGCCTTATCGATTCGCTACCAAACCGAAACTATAGGGATTCGGCCGAAGTTGCAATCGCCTTGGGAGAACTAAAGAGTAGAAAACGACCTAGAAGTGCAGCCAAAATCTCCAAACTAGATGCTCCTAGCATCAAAGGGGGAAGAAGGGCTTTGGAATCAAGGAAAATCTCTGCATCTAGAATTGCGAAACTACTAAAAGGAATCAATTTTCCCAAGTCTAAAAAAAGTATCATCTTACACGTAAGCAAGCAGCGTGACTCTGAGAGGGAAAAAGTTATCTCCATCTTGAGCAGAATCTCGAGCAAAAAATATCAGAATTTAATACAAGTTCAAAAAGAAGTTAGCAGGGTTAAATAATCAAATTGTCTTTCCGGACTATAAATTAAGTATCTATGGTAACGCCTTGATCAATTTTGCAAAGAAAATATTTTTGATACTTAGCAAACGAACTTATTTCTCAGACAATAGAAATAGGCCTCTTCACTCACAGGATCATGCTTTCGCTCGACGTTTGGTAACGATCTTATGTAACTACTAATTTGTACTTTCAAGTTGAGACCATTGCCAATAAAAATATAAACTTTACCGTTTATCTACCTATCTGGTCAATTTACTGATATAAAATATAGGAGTCCTTGAAGCTCACTTCTTCTTTTTTTTATGCTGCTTGCGATCTACGACGGCAACGTATGCTTTTGCCCTTTCTTTGGAGATTCCTTTCTTTTTGGCAACTGCGGCTGCAGCTGTGTCAAAGCTCTTGTATTTCTTTTTTCCCATCTTAATAGGCATGGTTTATTTTTGCTCCCGTTCTTCTTAGGTTTTCCGGTATGAATTTGGAATTTTCTATCCCCTCTTCGGGATATACAAATCTAAGATATTTCTGTTCCAAATTATGTATAATGTGTTCGTAAAAACAAGGTAAATAACCTATCACAGAACAGGTCCCGAATCCCACCG
>DASUQJ010000089.1:0-14882 GCA_036280615.1 Nitrososphaeraceae archaeon | reverse complement strand
GTGCAATTGTTAATACCTACGTCAGATTGTTGAGTTTATCATATATGTCTCTAAATTTATAAAACGCTATAGATTTATGATGGTAAGGTCAAGTAATAAGAAATGAGCGAACAAGAAATTCCACCATGGTTAAGAGAACAGCTAACTAGACTACAACAACTACAGCAAAATTTGCAAGCGATTATGATACAAAAACAACAACTAGAAGCAGAATCTGTAGAGATTGAAAAGGCCACGGAGGAACTTAAGAAATCAGAGGAGGATGAAGCAATCTACAAGAGTGTTGGTCCTCTATTGATTAAAACCAAAAAGGATGATACGCTAAAGGAGTTGGATGAAAAGAAAGATCTTGCTAATACTAGGCTGGTAGTTCTAGGTAAACAGGAGACAAGAGTAAAAGAAAATTTAAAGGAAGTTGAGAACAAGATAAACGAGATGATTCGCATGGGGCAAGGGCAAGGACAAGCAGGAAATTTGGGTACAAAGCCAAGCGCCTAATTATTACTTTAGATCCTGGATAATTGTTTAATTTAAATTGGAGTAATGATTTCTAACTTAGGTAACAATTCAAGATTTAAAGCTGTGATATCACTTATAATACTCTATACAGAATAGCGTTCGCATGAAATTTTCTACCTTATAATGCATATGATAATAAAGTAATAGTAGTTTACTTTAATTGGTAAACAAATTGGTGTGTAACGCTAAATTCAAATTCATTCCTGTTCCTTTGGTGGAATCGGAATTTCCCTAGTTGTTTTCCTCATTTCAATAAATGTTTCTGTCTTCTGTACTCCTTCTATACGACCAACTCGTTCTGATATCAGCTGATGCATCTCATCCAATGAGTGAGAATTCATCGTTACTAATATGTCGAATCTACCAGTAACTTCAGAAACTTCCGTAACGCCTGGAATCCTGAACAATTCACTCAAGACATTATCTCTCAACTTTGAATCCATATTTATCCCAGTTAGCGCCTTCACGTTAAATCCAAGCGCCTCATCATTCATCAAGATCGTAAATTTTCTAATAATACCCCGCTTTACTAGTCTCTTTATTCTGCTGTAAACTACAGATGCATTGATATTGATTTTTCTTGAAAGTCTGGGAACTGAAATAGATGCGTCATTTGAGAGTTCCTCCAATATTTTAAGATCTAAATCGTCTATTTTATACATAGAAATCACTAATTATATCGTAAATTTTGGGGTTAATAAATGTATTAATTTCAATTTTATTTAATTTTTTTATCAATAATGCATAATTAGATCATTTTTTTCGACTTGAACATTTCGGCCAACAATATTGCACCTTTTGCGGAGCCCATTTTTTCATTGTGTGTAAGGAGCACATATTTTACACCGTTCTCAAATACAGTATCCTTTCGCAATCTTCCAACCACTGTTGTCATTCCATCATTTACCTCCCTGTCAATTCTCGGTTGAGGTCTAGTGGGATCATCATGAACAATGATATAATCTGCTGGTGCAGAGGGCAAGTCCTTTATTGATACTGATTTTGAAAAATTGAGCATTGAATCTCTTACTTGTTCCGGTAATGCAGTTTTCTTGAGTTGAGCAAATACTGTTTCAGTATGTCCATCCATAACAGGTACCCTTGTACAAGTACAGCTTACTTTTATGGACGCATTTATGATCGAATTACCGTCAAATTTTCCCAATATCTTTTTTGTTTCAAGCTGAACTTTTTCTTCTTCTTTCGGAATATACGGAATTACGTTATCCATTATGTCCAACGCTATCACTCCTGGAGATCGACCTGCTCCAGACAGAGCCTGCATAGAAGTCATAAAAACGCTTTCCAGACCCATTTCGTCCATTAATGGCTTGAGCGTTATGGCCATACCAGTTGTTGTACAGTTAGGCAATGGCGCAATAAAGCCATTCCATTTCCTATTCTTTTTCTGAATATTCAACATCTCGCAATGTCCATCATTAATTCCGGGAATCAGTATGGGGACATCATCTTCGTATCTAAATGCGGCGGCGGTACTTATAACGGGGGCTTCGGATGCCATTTTTGGCTCAATGATTTTGGCATCTTCTGATTCAAGAGCGGTAAATATTAGGTCCACTTTCTTCGGGTCTATCTCCTCTACTCTGTTTAACACCATATCTCTAACGCTTTCGGGAATATTTTCCTTATTGTGCCATTTGAGGAGTGAAGAAGATGGGTCCCTAAGTGCGTCTATGTATTTTTTTCCAGCCGATCTCTCTGATGAGGCGATTTGCACCAGCTCAAACCATGGGTGTTTATTGAGCCCAATAACAAATTCTTGTCCTACAGCGCCAGTCGCACCTATTACTGCTACTTTTAACATTATGTGCCGTTATTCAAAATGCAACTAATATTCGTTTACAGAAAAAACATAATATTATCCATCTACGTTATATTGGAGCTCATATGGAATTTAGATGATACAATTTTCTTGTTCTCATGGCGGGGTTTATACTGTAAGTCCGAGGTTAGTAAGAATTGATTTCAGTTCAAATATCAATCCATTAGGAATTTCAAGGAATGTTTTAAATGTCCTTAAAAAAAATTTACCAAAATTAACATCTATTTATCCAGATGATGAAAACACAATTCTAAAAAAAAAAATTATCGACTATTTGGAGATCGTGCCGTCATATGAGTCATTAAATATAGGCAACGGAGCAACTGAATTAATTTATAACTTTGTGCGAGCATTTGTTCGGAATCAAGTGGTTATACCATATCCAACATTCTGTGAGTACGAATTAGCATCAAGAAAAATGGGTGCTAATATTAAGCATGTACCACTTAAGCGGTGGAAACTAGATGTAGATAGAATATTGGAAAAAACAAAGAATTCTGATGCGATTTTCTTATGCAATCCAAACAATCCAACAGGACTTTTTTCTTACGATTTAATAGAAAGATTAGTAAAAAAAATAGATCGGTCGATAAAGATACTCATAGATGAAAGTTTCATTGAGTTTGTCGATGAGAGAAAACATCCAAAGACTTTTATCGACAAGATTAATGATTTTCAAAATGTAGTAGTTTTACGTTCGTTGACAAAATCATTTGGCCTTGCAGGTTTAAGATTGGGTTATTGTGTATCACATCCAAGTATCGGAAAAAAAATATCGCACAATAAGATAACTTGGACTATAAATGGATTAGCCCAGATGGCAGGAGTTACCGCATTAGAAAATTTATCTCATATCAGAAGAGCAAGAAAAATCATAAAAACGGAACGGGAATTCATGTATGCTAGTATAAATAATAAGCTAAGCTCGTTTTCAGCAATTGAATCAGATGTAAATTTCTATCTGATCCGGCTGCACAATGGTCGTTCGAAACAAATCAGGGATTTACTTCTAAAAAAAAATGGGATCCTTGTTCGCGATTGTAGCGATTTCAGAGGAATGAATGACAAGTATATCAGGGTCGCAGTAAGGACTCGCAGTGAAAATTTAGCGCTACTTGATTCTTTGGAGTCCCTTGATAAATGAAAGCAAAACTGCTAATGATACAAGGTACTTCATCAGGAGCTGGAAAGAGTACTTTGGTAATAGCTCTATGTAGAATATTCTCTGATATGGGATATAAGGTCTGCCCCTTTAAGGCCCAAAATATGACCTCCAACTTTCACTTTCTCAAAGAAAAAAAATCACTAAAGAGAATGGCAAGAATACAGGCTGTTCAAGCTATAGCCGCCAGAAAAGAACCGGATATTAGAATGAACCCAGTTCTTCTGAAGCCCTTGGGCAGTAATCTCAGCGAAATCATTCTAGGTGGATTAAAAAATTTGAATATGACTGCAGAGGATTACTACAGTAGTTTCGTTCTCCAAAAAGGATTTCCTAAAGTTCTTCAGGATCTGGAAAGTCTTAGAAATGAAAATGATTTGATATTGATAGAAGGTGCAGGATCTCCCGCAGAAATTAATTTATCAAATTATGATATCGCAAATATGATTCTTGCAGAAAAGACCAATTCAAAGGTATTGTTGGTAGCAGATATTGAACGAGGCGGTTGCTTTGCCGCGATAGTTGGAACGATAAAATTGTTGCCAGCCCGGCAAAGAAAGTTTGTAGAAGCTGTGATAATTAACAAGTTTCTAGGACAGAAATCTATACTAGATAAGGCAATTACATCTATAGAAAAGATGACGAAGAAGAAAGTCGTTGGTGTAATTCCCAAAACAGAATTTAATATACCCAATGAAGATTCATTGGATCAAAAGAGATCGAAGCCCTCATATAGTAAAGGATATCTGGATGAGCAGATTGACTTTGTCGCATCTACTTTTAGGGAGAACACTGACTTAAAATATCTGTTAAATATTCTAAAAATGAAGTAAATCATGACCTCTGAATTTATTTTATTATCACTTGCCGGTGGTATTTCACTTTGTTTTTTGCTTGTCGATCCGCCGAACAAGATTCATCCTGTTTCATGGTTTGGAAAATTAGTCACCTACTTTATACCAAAATTAAAACACATCAATCCTTACCAGGAAAAACTAAGGGGTATTATTCTTACCTTGTTTTTTACTGTAGGTATTTCAGTAGGATCATATTACTTTTCAATCATCCTCTACAAATTATTTGGTATATTTGCTTTGTTGATATATTCACTATTAGTGCTAAAATTTACAATGGCGATTCTGACTTTAGAAAAACATGCAAATGCCATAATTCACGCACTAGAAGAAAAAAAACTGGCCGATGCAAGAAAGAACCTATCACTTATTGTGGGAAGGGATACTGATACTCTTGATAGGGAACATATATTATCAGCAACAATTGAATCGATAGGGGAGAGTATGGTAGATGGAATATGTTCTGTATTATTTTACTTCTCGTTATTCGGTCCTCCAGGGGCTATTGCTTATAGGATTATCAATACACTTGATTCAATGATTGGTTATACTGATAGTTATCATTATCATATCGGTTGGATGGCAGCAAAGTTAGATACAATTTCGAACTATGTCCCAGCACGAATATGTGCAATATTGCTTGTGATTTCTTCAAAGTTAGTTGGGGGCGACTGGAAAAATTCCATGTTGATTATGCGTAAGCATCACAATAATACTCCTAGTCTCAATGGAGGATACCCTATGTCGGCATTAGCAGGTGCCCTCAAGGTGAAGCTGGAAAAAGTTGGCTATTACAAGTTGGGAACAAGTATCGAGCCTCTCTCAATCGAAAAATGTAAAAGTGCTCTTACAATGGTAAAATTATCAATTATCCTGTTTTTTGTTTTCATATCAATACCAATAGTATTACTGTTATCAATTTTCGGTTGGTGGAATTTCCTGTATGTTTTTTAATCAATTTGTATCTATTTTCTCTTTTTTGACAATTATTCCATTGCCAAAGACGTATGTTTTTGATTTAAATATAATTGCGAAGAACATGCATTATTTTCCACTTTGTGGAGGAATAATAGGTGTAATTGTAGGACTTGTTGCATTCGTTTCTTCTGCTTTCCTGCCACAATATATAACCAGTTTTGTAGTATTGGTAACATTTGTTATTATTACTGGTGTTCATCATATTGATGCATTAGCCGATTTCGCTGACGGGCTAATGAAAAAGGGGGATAAGGCATCCAAGCGAAAAGCAATGTCAGATCCGCTAGTGGGATCTGCAGGAGCTACTGCACTAATTATTAATTTTATAGGTCTGTATATTGCACTATCAAGTTATGAATCATCCCTTAGGTTATTCTATATGATTATTGCTGCAGAGATAATAGCAAAGTATATCATGGTAATGCAGGCATCTATTGGCGCTTCTGCTTGGTCTGGTTTTAGCTCACCATTTACTATTGAGATGAAAAAAAGACCCAAAGTAATTGTATCTGTCGTAATCACAGTGGTATTGATTTTCATTATAGAAGGTATAATGGGTTTACTAACTTTAGGAATTGTAGTAATGATAGGTCTAATTATTTATTTCATATCTTACAAGAATTTTGGAGGTGTAAGTGGTGATGTCTTTGGTGCTTCCAATGAAATCTGTCGTTTAGCATCATTACTAATATCATCCACATTCATAATATAAAAATGACACAAATTGTTTATGCCTTGATCATGTGTGGTGGTAAGGGCAAAAGAATAAAAGACCTTTGTTCAGACAAAACCATGTTAGAATTTAATAATAAACCATTTATTGAACACATTTTATTATCTTTGAAAAATTCTAAACAGTTTGATAAAATAATTGCAGCTACAAGTAGGAATAGTAAAGCTACACTAAATTTTTTAAAAAAACATGATTACTATCATAAAGGTTTTCTTGAAGTTTTTGAGACGAGTGGTATTGATTACTCAACTGATCTCATGTCTGCTCTCGAAAAATTGATACCTGCAATTGTATTTGTAATGCCATCAGATATGCCATTAATCACTCCTGATCTAATTAGGAAAATAATTTCTAGCTGGAAGGGAAACAAACACTCTATTTCGATTGTAATGGACAAGGAATTCATTGTAAAATTGGGTCTGTTACCAACTTTATTAATAAAACTGGGAAACGAAGAATACTTTCATTCCGGAATAACAATTTTTAATTCATCCAAAATACAACCAGGACAAAAAGTAAAAGAGCATTATATTACCTTGAATGATGAAAACCTCGCCTTCAACATAAATACAAAAAAAGATTTCCTCTTGCTAAAGTCTAAGCTTAGTCAAGGGTATTAATGATTTCTCCCAAAATGCTTGCTTTTCCACCAGTTTTTTTTGCAATCGGATTTCCACATGATTTGCAATTAATGTCAATAGTTGCATGGGAAAAAATAACTTGTGTTTCCTGGCAACTGGTGCATTGTACAGATAAGAAGTTGCTTTTTGGTTTTGGTATTAAGATATTTTCTTTTTTCATCAAACATCACTAACTACGGTTGGATCTCCAACTTCCGCATTCGCATACCTTCTTTCATTGTTTTACGTTGGCAATTTTTACAAGTATACCTTAGAGTAATTTTCTTTGTCGTTTTGGCAGTTCTCTTTAGCTCTGGAAACTTTTGTCCACCATATCCTTTTTTATCTTCAGCGTGTCTTCTTGCACCTATTGCGGTTTTTCTATCTTTGCCTTTCTTGTAGATGGCGACTGATTGTATGGTGTGCTTCTTACACTTTGGGCAGAATTTCTTCATCTCTTTCTGCATTTTCATATTTTCAAATAGCCATCTGTGGGTAATTTAAGGGCAACGTACAATCCATCAAGATTATCTCAGATTAAAGATAATACCGAGATTTTGACTTTTACATTTAAGAGAATCTAGCTATACCTTATTGCTTGAGAAAATCTAATATACTGATTACTTTTATACCACACTTAATAATGTTCGAAAGCATAATTCAACAAATAGTACCGGCGACTATGGAAAGCTTCGGAGTATGGATACCACTTGCATTTGGATTAGCCGTAGGGTTAGTTTACGCAATAATCTCTGGTGTGCGGCACAGAAAGTAGTATCTCGCCGACCTTTTTTCTTTTTATTGTAATGTCGAAAGAATCGGGTTTTTCATCATGATTAAAAAAGTACTCAATGGAGCTACGAAGGCAAGAGAAATTAGAGTAAGCGCCGGACAGACTACGAGCTTCTTGTGGAAAGGGGAAAACGTATTTTCAACTCCGTCCATGATCTCAGAAATGGAAGAAACCTGTAGATTGTTGCTAAAGGAAGAATTTTTGCAAGATGAAGAATGGGATTCGGTAGGAACTCTTGTTAATGTCAGACACTTGAAAGCAACTCCCGTTGGGACACAAGTAAAGTTAAAAGCTAAAGTAATCAATGTGAATGATAAAAGAGTTACTTTTGAAGTAGAAGCTGTAGATATAATTGAAAAAATTGGCGAAGGACTCCATGAAAGGGCAATTATTAATGTTCCAGAATTCAGAGAAAGGTTCAACAAGAAATTAAAAAAATTAGAAAATTTGTAAATCTGGGAGAGTAACATCATTACAGTTCAAATTGCCATTCCCAGAACAGATTTTGGGAAATTATTCGACTTTTTACAAAGAAATAATGTTCAGTGAATAAAAGTTTATATGATATATTTCGAGTCTGTAGGTTTGTATGGCTCAGCGGCCTTCTCCGAAAAGTGGAGGTAAAGTATCAAGACGTGATTTTATAAAATTAATGGCTGCTGCAGGTACGGTTATGACTTTCGCAGTTTTTGCAGACTGGGGAAAATTTCTTCCGCCTCCAAAACAGCAATCAACTGAAAGACAAATGGTCGAACTCCCGGATGGTTCTCAAGCCAATGTTAATAGCTTTCCTGTTAATCATGCAGAAGCTGTCATTTTTCCTAAAACAGATGATCCAGTATTAAATAAGGAATCTTTTCGAACGTGGCAATTTATTAGATTGCCCGAAGAACTAGGGGGAAAAAAGAACGACGTATCTGCCTTCAGAATGTATAGTATGGTTTGTCTTCATCTTTGGTGTCTATGGAAGTATTGGCCACAAGATGGAAGAAAAAGAGGTGAGTGTCCATGCCATGGAAGCATGTATGATCCTCTTACTGGTAAAGCATTTGCAGGTCCTGCATCATTGCAGGCTCCTCCTTCTAATGTATTACCTATGTTAGATTTAGAGATTACTTCTGATGGTAACGTATGGATCAAACCTCCAAATTGGAGTCCTAATGGTAATGGGGTAGTGGGATATGGGCGTTTCCTTACATAGAGAAAATAGTCTCACTCGTTTTTTTAGGTGGACATACGCCGGAGTAGACCGGACTATATTTATGGGGCTCAAATTTACATTCCCGGGTAGGTTTGTAAGTCCACTTGGATTTTTAGGAATGCTTACATTTGTAATTTTCATAATTCTCGGAATTACAGGGGCATTACTCATGCTTTACTATGAGCCTATTCTAGATAGAGCATGGGATAGTGTAAAAAATATCAATGATGTTATTCCATATGGTTTTCATCTTAGAAACATTCACTACCACGCATCAAATGCAATGGTGATGGTAGCGTTACTGCATATGTACTATCAGTATTTTAGTGGAAGGTACAAGATTAGAAACGAAATACTCTGGGTCACAGGAATTATCCTAGGTGTGCTTACAATATTAGAAGCCTTTACCGGATATGATATTATTTTCAGCGAAAGAGCTGAATTGGCCATTTCAATTGCGGCCTCGCTTACTAATTCTATCCCCATATTGGGACCACAGATGACAGAAGCCTTCTTTGGAGGGGGATTCCATGATTTTGTACTGAGGTTTTATGCATTTCATGTATTCCTATTACCTATTGCAATGTTGGGTCTAATGGTAGTACACTTCCCTAGATTCTTAGTTTTTGATATTCCAATGGTAATGGCAATAACAGGTGCAATTATGCTAACGGGGGGAGTATTTCCTGTGGATATGGGATTGAAGTTCGATCCTAATGTTCCGCCTGGTATCACAGTACCTGAATGGTATTTGACAGGTCTCTACGCATTCCTGCGAAGTGCATATGATAAATTTACGACGGGTGTGGCTTGGCCAGGGTTGTTCATTTTTGCATTGCTTATAATACCGTTTATCGACAGATACAAGAAATTTTCATGGAAAGATAGACCAATCATAACTGCAATAGGAATTACAAGTTTGGCCCAGATCATAGTAACAACATACTGGGGCTTCTACATAGATCCTGATAGAACCAAGTCCCTGCTAGAAAGACTAGTAATAGATCCTGTTTTCCTCTATCTGGTCATGATTTTGCTCGTGCCATTGTCGTTCGGATTCACCTATATGATGATTAAATTAGCAAAAAATGCAGAAGCAAATGCAAAGATTCAACCAAAAAAACCAACAACCAAAAGCTCAATAAATTTAACGGAAAAATGGATCTACGCAATATTTGTCGCTTTACTAGCATTCCAAGTTTATCTTAATATCGCTGCATATTAC
Source organism: Nitrososphaeraceae archaeon (assembly GCA_036280615.1). Taxonomy (GTDB): domain Archaea; phylum Thermoproteota; class Nitrososphaeria; order Nitrososphaerales; family Nitrososphaeraceae; genus TA-21. The sequence continues at coordinate 4,954 of DASUQJ010000089.1, read as the reverse complement.
GCAGTTTTGAATGGAATGAAAAACTACTCTCTCTTTATCATAGGTATCATGATGCTTGTTTTCGCAGGAATGTTTCACATATTCAGACATGGTAAATCCATGCAAAAAGCACCTCCCCCAAAGCCTACTATTCCCCCAATGCCTGCGAAAGCAAAGCCACCTTCATTGACACAGCCAGCAGTTCCAGAGGCTCCTCAAATTGCTGCAAACACAAAGGTACTTGGAGATTCAGCGGCTAAAGAAAAAACATTGGCTCCTTCTGCAAAGGGCAGTGCACCATCGTCACAGTCAGCCCAGTCTGTAAATAAAACTGAATCCGCTAGTGCCCATAGTGAACAAAAATTAGTTACTGATGAAAAAAAATAGGTCGTTGTTGAATTCGCAATTACAAACTTGGTATGATATTAATACGTCAAATACCAGGCCACTTGATCTCCAAAGGATGAACAATCTTAATATTATATATATTCGTCAAATTAAAACAGATGACAAATGAATAATCACGCTGCAGGAATCAGTATCATTGCATTTATTATTACTGTAACCGCAAGTATGAGTTATTATCAATTTGTTTATACTCCAGAAGCAAATGCTAAGCCGCAATTACCCGAGGAGGTTCTGAATCCTTCAGAACCAGTCAAAGTATCTATCGTAGAAGGCTCAGCTCTTCCGTCGCAGCAGAAAAACTTTGATCCGAAGGAAATAAGGGGCACATTGGGTATTAGCAACAAAATAATTTGGACTAACGGAGACACTACAGCACATACTGTTAGTACTGATAATCAGTATAATGATCAGATAAGTGGCCCCTTTAATTCAATAGACAGCATAGGCTTAATACTCCCGCAACAAACATACGAATTCACGTTTACTAAAGATGGAGAGTATCCATATCATTGTGAACCCCATCCATGGATGACCGGTAAGGTAATTATTGTAAAGAGTTTCGCCTAACTCTTTATAATTCATTTCATATACCCTTTTACCTTCTAGAGATTAGGATTCAACAAATTCTATAATCTAATTTTGCTAGATATTTGCATTAACCATAGGCATTTTAATTCATGGTACTATTTTAAGGAATGCAACGTCATTGGCGACTTCCTTATGTTCTTGAATTATAGACGCTCTGAATTTAACGTTTGAATTTACTTGAGGGACATGTTCCGTCATTACCGTAAACTTAATTTCATTTGGATCCTTCATATCATGTCTTAGTATGGGCATTCTTGCATACGCATAATTGATTTTTTTATCGTTTAGTTTTATGAAACTAAATATTTCACTAGTATTTTCTATCTGTGAATTTATTACGACGCTGTCGAATCGGCCGGGATAGTTAATTTTTATTACTCCATCGAGTTCTTCTTTTGCTTTAATTTCTTTCTTGTCAAAATTAATGATTATGTCGTTTTGTCCCATTATTGTAGATTAAATGCTGTTCAATTTTAATTATCGTCAAGGCATTTATAAAAATGTATTAATATATTAAATGAAATTAAGTCATTCCAGTTCTTCCTAAATCTTCAATTTTTACAACGAATTTTTTCCGACAATCAGGACAAATAAAAAACGCTCTTGCATAGGTCCCATTAGCATTGTATTCAAAGTCGATCACTGACGCTATCATAGGGATTTGACTGTCGCAATACATACATAGGAAAACCATCGATTTGATACGTTCGATGATTTCCTGTTTTAGCCGAGAAGGACTGTCATTACCCAACTCCGAACGGCATTTTTTAATATTGTAAAAACTTATAAATTTTTCTGAAAATTCTTACCTATTCACCAAGTTTATTATACGATGCTCAATTAGGTCTAGTTTTACTGGTTTTAACAAATACGTCAACTTTCTTATCGCGAAATTTGGGGTTTTTTTCTATTACTTCAGGTTGATGGTAATGACCAGCAATGAACAGTATGGGTCCTGACGGATATACATCCAAGAATTCGGTGGCTACCTCCGTCCGCTTTTTTTCCTGGTAACCTGAAGTCTATTAGATAGACATCTGGTGAGTGTCTTTGAAGATCTGTCTTAATGTTGTTTCCTCTTGTATAGCGCGCAATAACATGATAACCCTTATTCGACAGGTAATCACTATAAAGGGTCAGAATATCCTCTTCGTCTTCAACTATTATGATTTTAAGTCTTTTTTTGATCTCTTTGCCATACAATCTCACACCTAGTTGACGTGTGTATACTATACCCCTCTTCAATATAGTATATACAGATTCAAATTTTGCTCTAATTGTTATAAGTCTTATTGGTCATAATAATAGAGAATCTCGAATTGATAATAGTATTGGAGAGGGACAAGATAACTCCTGAAATAAGAAATAGGTTACTTAAAAAAGGACTATCATTAATTGGAATGTCGGACAAGGAAATAATATTTAGGAAGTCAATGCGTTACTTTCTCTAATAAAATAATTAATGTATTAGTTAGTGAACCAATGATTCAACAGGTTAACAATGAACCATCAGCCCTACCGGATCCTTATGTCTATTATATTTGAACCTTATAAAGAATTGAAGAATTAGAGACATTTAATTCCTTGATGATTGCTTATATACTTACTATTTTATCGAATCATTCATAAATAGAAAAGCAATTTTTAGAATACACACATATTCATATTAGTGTTGAAACGGTTACAATATTAAATAAAATTACTTTTCCCGTTAGTGTTTCTTCCACCTTTATTTTAAATTTATCTGAGGCACGTTTTACTTCATACCCTACATAGAGGCCCACCACTAGGATTATTATAAACATTATTATACTGATTTTAGTTTTTATTTTCATCTATTATCAAAATGAGGTAATCGAATCTTGCTTAAAAGGTTACAATATAGAGTAAAGATGTTTTTGTTTCTTGTATTCTTTAGTCTGTTGATGTAGTAGTTTTCGAACATTAATGATTAACATTTTGTTAACCTTTGCTAAAGCAAAATTATTATAAGTATTCATTCTAATTTCTATCTATCTGTGTTTCACATTCTTCCCTTAAACTTCAGTAAGGTTCTGAATCTGATTCTGATTCTTGGTTTAGGAATACTCGCCTACTTGATTCTGCGAATAGTAATGGATCGTTAATTAGTTCACTTATTAGTATCGCTACATAAAATATTCATAACATGAATAACTTACAACAGTTAAAGGAAAACATGATGCCAAAATTAGGAAATTACAGTGAAAAAGATATGATATCAAGATAATCTTTTTTACAATTATTATCTATGTAAACGGAATTTTCCCTAGGTTTTACTTCTAACGCATGTTGTTTCAGGATGATTCTCTACGAAAGCTTCGCAATCATTTTGTTTGATGAAGCACTGAAATATGTCAGTACCAGATGCGCAATAACTAATCCTTGCTTGGACAGCATTTGGAATTGAAAGTACAAAAGTTGCAGCAACCAGTGTCAAGGACAATAGGACAAATATCGAAATTGAATTCATTGTATGGAAGATCACTATAGCGATATAAATGGGTTCCAATCGCTCTAACAACCATTTCCTTAACGTTATCTAATGGCTAGACAATAGCATAACATACATTTGTGAAGGGCATCCTCTACTTGACCCAGATAGAAGCAATGATTCTTTTTAGCATGTGGACAATTTGCGCAGATTTGAAATTTACTCACAGTGTATTGCGTCTGAATAGTTATTTGCTAGAATCATATAATCCCCTTCCCCCTCTGTGGTCTAGATTTTAAATTCAATATTTCATTATGAAAATCATGGGTTGAACAATTCCTTCTTCCCGAATTGCAACCCAAATTGATAGAAGGAAATGGAAAATATTCAGACAGAGATTGGACAAGAAGGATAGAAAGGAATTTGATAAAATATTTTATTCACCCCTATACAATTCAGCGGGTAGTAATGCTTGCAGACCTGTCTTATTGCATCCGATTATTGCATCCGATCCTTATGTCTATTATATTTGAACAGTAAAAACAATTGAAAAAATTGGAAAGTTCAGTAGTTGGGAACGAAAAATCCGTGCCTTTTTATGTAATTTCACAGTTTCCGGATGCTTTGTCTCCTTCTGCTTCAAGAAAATCTGTTACAGTGTCATCTCCACTGCCACATTTGAACTTGTCTGCACCGCCACCACCGGTTAATTCATCATCACCTTGGGCAGCATTTATCTTGTCATTTCCTCCAGCACTTAACCCCGAGTCAATTCTATTATCTCCAAAATTAATGTCATTTCCTTTACCACTTTTTATAACATCATCTCCACCATCACCATCACCTTCATCGTTATCTCCGACATTGGTGTCATCTCCTGTCCCACTGTTTATAACATCATCTCCACCATTACCACCACCAAATCGGTTATCTCCGATATTGGTATCATCTCCTGTTCCACTGTTTATAACATCATCTCCACCATCACCATTACCATTGAAGTTATTGAAGTTATCTCCGATATTGGTATCATCTCCTGTTCCACTGTTTATAACATCATCTCCACCATTACCATTACCATTAAGATTATCTCCTCTATTCAAATCACTCCCATCTCCACTGTTTATAACATCATCTCCACCGTCACCACCACAACATCGGTTATCCCCAGTATTTTGATCATCTCCTGTTCCACTGTTTATAACATCATCTCCACCATTGCCGTTACCTTGATCGTTATCTCCGATATTGGTATCGGATCCATTTCCACTGTTTATAACATCGTCTCCACCATTACCAGCACCCACTTCGTTATCTCCGATATTGGTATCGAGGAACCCATCTCCACTGTTTATAACATCATCTCCACCATTACCACCACCAAAGGCGTTATCTCCTCTATTCCAATCACTCCCATCTCCACTGTTTATAACATCATCTCCACCATTACCAGCACCGTCGAAGTTATCTCCAGTATTGAAATCAAATTCATTTCCACTGTTTATAACATCATCTCCACCATTACCA
>DASUQJ010000088.1:0-2447 GCA_036280615.1 Nitrososphaeraceae archaeon | reverse complement strand
TTTATAAAAGATTCACAAGAATCACAAAAATGAAAAGTTTTAACAATTCTAACACTTGGACCACATATACCAATGCATATTAATTCATTCATAGCATCATGAACTTTTTGGTTAGTTCCTGGAACAAAATAACCACCGAACTTGAACCTAATATCCACTGAAAATTCTTTGACAGTTGGATACACCGGTTGCCAAGATCTGTAATTAGAAACGCATAAAGCTAAGTTCATACTGACTATATGACATAAATGAGCGTGAAAATGCATCAACAGCGTTTATCAACTGCAATTTTAAATCTGTTTCATTATTACGTTGTTTTGGTAAATTTGGAGAGACATTTGGTGAACGCCCATGTATGAAGTCGATTCACCATCCTTTCTGGAGATTCCCGCCTCCCTAATAGAACAGATGTTACAGAAAACTAACGAAATTGGAGATATGCTACAAAGCTCAATTCATGAAATTAATCGGAAAAGACAGAAATTTCGTCTACAACTTGAACAAATAGGATTACTGGATACTGACATTAGATTTAGGAATATTAAACCATTAATTTCAGGTGGCGTAGATGGAGCCTATGCAGTAGATCGTCTCCTAGGAACGGATTTACTATTTGCGGCAGCTGTAGGAATAGAAGGTATGAATGAAGAAAATGGAAAAAGGGTTCTTCCCAGTCATGATGTGTTTGTTAACCCAGAAAAACATAATCCTGAAAATATGATAGCAGCAAGAGCTATCATGGTAGAAATGGAGATCAAATTAGCAGCAAATGCGCATTATGATATAGTATATCTCGACGGTTCCCTTACGACGGCATTAATCCATATGTACAAGGCTATAAATTTTATAGAAACTCTTAATACAAAATCTTCTGAGAAAATCAAGGAAGATTTCAAAAATTTTTTGGTTTCATATAAGAAAATTTTGGAGTTTCAGGACACGGAAAAATACTATCTCGGAATCCCAAAATATACCTCAAGAAATGATATTGGTAAGAGTCTCCACTGGCCTGAAAATTATGATGATAGAGCAATTCTAACTTTGATATTAGATCCTGGAGAGTTTACACGTCCAAAATTATTCACAAGCGAAGAAGGATGGCATGTAAGATTACCATATGAGGACGAGGAACTAAAAACTTTGATGCAACAAGTAATTTCGGGAATAAAAAATCTTTCCGTCATTTACTACAAGCCGCACGCCTGGTGTCCTGCCCTAAGGATTGAAATGCCTTCAGCAGTTGCTCGCGACAAATCGAAAGTTGATACCATTTTATATAACGTGAAGAGCCAATGCCAAACACCATCTATCATGGAACCTTTTCCACTTTATATGGCTGATAGAATAGCTAAGCATATGGCTCCAGCTATTCCGGCCTATAAGCAAATTATAATGAAACAAATGACTCAGCTCGCTGATAACAATGAAAAAGATATATTTTTCATGATGCATTCATACAGAACCGAAGGAGGATCATAGTTTTGGAAGTAGGTTTGGAGAATTCCATCGACAAGAAGATTAATTATTTTCTAAAAAATAGTTCCATTTTAGGCACAATTGGATCACCCTCTTCAACAATCGAACTTGCATTAGATGTATTGGAATCTTCCGTCACAAGACAACTTGTCGGCGAATTGGCTATCTTCAAATATCTACAGGACTCCAAAAATCATTATGCGATTGGTCAAATTATAGAAATAACACTTAAGAACTTTTTATTAGAGGATCCTACAATAAAATCCGTAGCACGAAAGAGAGGTTCAGTTAATCCTATTAGTGGAATACAGGATGTTCACGTAGGAAAGCTACTTTGTAGCGCAATATTTACCAGTTCTGAGGATCTAGTTGAACCCAGCTTATTAGGCACAGTTCCACCAACAGGAACGTATGTTTATCAAGTAAATGATGACATTCTAAGTACTATTTTAGAAAAGCAAAAGAATAGCTTGCTCTATTTGGGGAATAGTTATGGTTCCAAAACCAAATTGCCAATGTGGTTTAAGCATTTCGATTACGGAGAGAATGGTGCTGGAGAAGCCTATCATCTGGGAGTTTTTGGAATAACTGGATCTGGAAAATCAACTCTTGCGAAAATGATTCTGACTGCATACTCTAAGTTTCGTCAGATGGGCTTACTGGTTCTAGATCCTGTAGGGGAGTTTTCTAAAAGTTTTGCAAATGACTATAGCAGTAACGGGGACAAGGAATATCCTAATTCCGATTCAAATTTCAATATGAAAAAAATAATGAATTCTCTAAATAAACAAGTCGTATCAATAAATGTTAGAAATCTTGTTTTAGATAGATGGACATTATTTGAAGAAATCTTACTGGAATCACAAATCTTTCATCAGCTTACAATTAAAGGGCCAAATAAGGGATTTGCCGTGGACGCATTGATACCTAAACTTAGAAACAAAACGACTTTGACTAAATTAATAAAAAGA
>DASUQJ010000087.1:0-36533 GCA_036280615.1 Nitrososphaeraceae archaeon | reverse complement strand
TGGGAACGCTTTCAAACAAATCTCCTTTTTCTTTCAGTTTAATATACCCAAGCTGTAATTGCATGATACACTAACAAGTGGGGCGGAATTTTAGCAACTTTATAAAGTTCCTGTAGTGAGTATTAGACGTGATATGGAGTGAATAGGATAATTCTGGCATTTTTTCTAGGAGTAGTGTCGTTCATTTTATCAATTTCAATAGATCGATTGTATGCAGAAGACCTGAGGGTTCTAGAATCGCAATTAAACAAAAATAGTATCACAGGGGTGTTACAGAATCCATATAATCACACTGTGGGAAGCATTTTTGTTAGAGCCGAATTTTACGACAAAGAAGATGGTCACCTAGTTGGTCTCAGAGACTTTTATGAGGTTTCAAAGGACGTACTGAAACCCAATGAAAAGTCGAGTTTTAAAATATATGAACATGCAGGCGAAACTACGGAATTTCCCAAGACAGATTTCATAGTAAAAGCTGAAGGTTCTGATTATACAAATATGAAAGAGACGTCATTTGAAGAGTTGATAGGTGATATAAAAAATCTAAGTAGCGCGCTGGAAAGTATCCCTAATGTCGACGTAGAAGTGGTGATAGATGAAAACGGAACCAGCCATATTGCCAACAAAACACTAACTTATGAGAATGGTACGAAGGTGATTGTCAAACCCAAATCCTAACTCATGATCTGTGGAATAATAATAACCCTCATGTAAGTATGTAAACTTCATTAGTCAACAATGCAATTAGTTGTGAGGATTTCATTTTATTTTTATTAATACATTTTTATAGATGCCTTAACGTACATTAAACCTCACTGAGTTTAGTTAACCGTTTCAATTGAATGAATTCAATGACGGTTTATATTATAGTTAACTACAATCCCAACACATTTAATCTACCATTAAATTGATAAGTTTGAGCTTTTCATTCAAATCGCATTCAAACAGCGAATATTTAGTGTGATTTTTATTTAAAGTAAATATATTAAATAATCAAGATACTAAATAGGTGAGTGAAAAAGACATTGAAGGATGAAAATAATGCTTTAAACGATTTCACGAAATATGATACTTTTGAAAAATGGAAGAAATTACAAAATTTTCCAACACTAGGTATGTTTAATGCATTAACTAAGGATTACAACGGATACTTTGAAGATATGCTAGAGCTAAATCGAATACTGATGGATCTACAAAGGTATTTGTCAAATTACTGGCTACAATTGTCAAAAACTCAATTTCATGCCATTGAAAACGTACTTTTGAAATCAAGATCTGATCCGAAATTCAATGACACCGATTCTGAAAGATTTAGGCTGCTTGTAATTGATGCCTTTGAAGAAGCCTATAGTTCTTTATTTTCATCAAAAGAGTTTTCTGTAGCGTACAATGAAGTATACTCAAAGCAGCTCGATTTTGTAAATTGTGTTAACAAGGTGGTTGAAAGAAATCTTAATTTATTAAACATCCCGACAAGGACAGAATTAGATGAGATTCTAAAAGATCTACAAGAAATGAAGAAGACTCTGAGAAATATAAAAAACGAGTATGAAAAACCTGTAAGAAAATAAATTATTGTTATGATATAAATGACAATCCAGAACAAGAATACTCAAAATCGGAAGCTAACAGAATACTCAAAGATAGCCAAGACTATCGAGTTACTCTCAAGAGGTAACTGCATCTCTGTGGGTGATACTCCAAATGATATTGAGTGTGAGACAAAACTATATCGACTCTTACATTACCACAGCCTCGTGAAAAAGGTTTCTCCAACTCCTATTTTGGTTGTTTATGCATTGGTCAACAGATCATACGTACTAGATCTGCAGCCAAACAAAAGCTGGATCCGTCATCTTCTAGCACAAGGTTTTGATATTTATCTACTTGATTGGAAATCACCGACTAGGATGGATAAATATGTCTCATTCGACGACTATGTTAATTCCTACATTGACGATTGTGTAGAAATAGTTCAAAATAATAATTCTGCCGATAAGATTACTCTTCATGGATACTGTATGGGATCGTCTATGTCCGCCATGTATACCTCCTTGCACCAAGAAAAAATTAAGAATTTGGTCACAATTGCGCCGGTCATCGACACAAGTAAAGATTCAACTGTTATTGCAAACATTTCCAGACAAATGGATATTGATAAATTAGTATCTACAATTGGTAACTTGCCTCCAGAAAAACTCTATGAATGCTACTCCATATTGAAACCATTTAAACAGGGAGTTAACAAATACTTTAATCTAATTGAAAACATTGACAATGAATCGTTTGTGCAGAATTTTTTACGAATTGAAAAATGGTTGTATGATACTCCTCCAATAGCAGGTGAAACAATAAAACAATGGATAAATGATATCTACAAAAATAACATGTTATTTAAAAACCAGTTTAGATTAGGGAAAGACATAGTAGATCTTAAAAAAATTAATGTTCCGCTTCTAAATATTGTTGCAGAGGAGGATCATCTTGTTTCTCCGGAATGTAGCGTTCCTTTAAATGAGGTAGTATCCAGCGAGGATAGACGATTAATTCGGTTCCATACCGGACACGTCGGCTTAATTGCAAGTAGCTATTCACAAAATAACGTATTACCAAAAGTAGGACAATGGCTTAAAACGCGTTAAGCTAGTTAGTAGTCAGTTCAATTAATGCTTTATGGACTGAACTAAACATCTTAATTACAAATCACTTGTCGGAGTTATTCTTGTGTTTTCTTTCAATAGGAATTACTATGACTTGAACAAGGTCCCCGTCTTCAATTTTCAATGCCTGTCTCTCAGCTTCTGGTATAGATATTCTGCCACCGCTTTGAATGGTAGTCTTGAACATGGCATGGTAAAAAGTCAGACCTTGTAACATTGAAAAGAAATTCTGCATCGCATCCATTTGAAGATTTGAAAATTTCTTGAAAAAATCCTGCTGTGCCTGAGTAGTACTATCCACCGCCTTCTTATATGATTCCATATCTTCATTTTCTTCCGGCTTATCAGTCATACCTGTAATTTTAAAAAGGCGTTTATTTAATACTATTGAATCCTTTTAGGAAATCGATAGCTATTTTAGAAAATACTTCTGGTTTTTCAGTAAAAGGTGTATGACCGCATTTTGGGATCACTTTCAAATTAGAATTAGGAATATTCCTATAAACCTCCGCATATTTCATTGGAATCATTTCATCTTGCTCACCCCAAACAATAATCGTTGGTGAGAGTATCTTGTTGAGTCGAGAAGACAAGTTTGTAGTGTTTCTTATCCCCATCATGGTTGACATGAAAGCATACTTTGCATTTGGAAGTTTCATTCTATCGATAAAGTCTTCTATTGTTTGTTCCGTAACAGTACGTGGATCGAAAGCCATGTTGATGAATGCCCTCCAGACATTATCATGTGTCGGATACAAAGCCGCCAAGATGTATTCTTCCAGCGTTTTAGTCGAAATCTTCATGGTCCCAGCCGGAGAAACTAAGATTAGTTTGTTCACCATACTAGTATTCTTGATTGCAAACTCTGCTGCAACCAATCCTCCAAATGAAGAACCTCCCATACTTGTTTTTTTGATGCCTAAACTATTCAGGAAATCTTCGAGAAATTTTACAAAGAACGGCATAGTGTATTCCACTGTTGGCTTATCACTATAACCAAACCCGATTATATCTGGAACAATTACTCTAAAATGCTTGTAAAGAAAGGGTATCACGTTAGACCACCTTCCGGCAGAGGCACCTATGCCATGTAAGAGGACCAAGTTTTCACTTTTCTTTGAACTGAAATTATCATAATCGAGATAACGAATATTGTTTCCATGAATTTGTATTTTTTTCACTGTAGTTTGTCTGGACAATAGTGTGCAGTCTCATAGATATTTCTGGGTCCACTTTATTACTTTTATCATAAATTGCGTGATTTTTGATATCCTAACCGATTGTCGTTAATTTGTCCACATTTATGAGCGAAAAGGGGTCTAGTCTCATCTCAAATTATCTTTGAAATTGGGTGTAAAACGTGTCACACTTGTAGCTTATCCAAAATGATAAAAATCTAGGACTAATTTGAGTGCAATACCAAAAAAAGTAATTCCGAGTATTAGCCTCAAATTTTGTTCACTTAATTTCGTTGATAATCGTGATCCTATTTGAGCTCCGGCAAATGCGCCTATTGATAAGAGTACCGCAGGAAGATATTGAGGATTTCCTAGTATAATGTGGGTTGTCAATCCTACCAACGATGTAATCATCAAAACGAATTGCGAGGTCGGCGCGGCCAAATACATAGTCAATCCAACAATCATTATCATTAGGGGAACAAATATGACCCCACCCCCAATTCCAAATAAACTTGAGATAATTCCCGCAACAAATGTACCGGAAAAAAAGAGAACCTTTACCCAAATTGATTCCAATGACAAGGAATTTCCATTGCTTATCGATTTTCTATACATTAGAAAAATTCCTGTTGCGACTAGTATTATCGCAAGTAGTATCTTGAAATAGCCTGAGTCAATATATGTTGAATAATACGAACCTATTATCGCACCTGGTATTGATAATAATGCCATCTTAATCCCGAGCATGTATTGAATCTTTTTTGATCTTGCATATGCTATAGTTGAGGAAATGCTCGTAGAAGAAACTGCAAAGAGACTTGTGCTTGCAACTTGTGGCGGTGTCAAGCCGAGTAAAGTCAAAGCTGGAGATATTATGATTCCACCTCCAACTCCAATCATGGAACCCAAGATGCCTGCTATCAGACCAACTATGACAAAAAAGGGAAAAAGCAAAAACTCTTCCAAGTCAAATACCTGTTAATTCTATTACGACTGTAGTAAGTTAATAAATCGTTTGTATATTCTCGTTTATAAGAAAGTAAATTTTGTGGCGTACCAGTATACCATGAATTAAATTTGATTCTTTCTAACATAATCGTGAATGGAAGAATATTTCTGCAATATTTGTGAGAGATCTATAGTAGCGATATCATTAGAAGAGCACATTAAGGAATCTGAGCATATTGCAAGGAAAAAAAAGTTAGAAAAGCAATTAGAAAACAATAGCAAAATCCCAAAATCATTAGGCTCTGCGACCGATTTGTGGAAAAACGATTGATACTGGTAACGATTTATGATAATTTAAGATATCAGATAAATTTAATATGATATTTCACTTTCTAAATAAAATTCATGTAATTTCTTTTGATAATTTTTATAGTTCAATTCCGATGAATTAATTTAAATATGTAAATTATTGTACTCATAGTTCTGGAAAAACAAAAACAACAAGGTATTCACAGCGACATATTTCACCCATTTCCTCTGATTTTGCTACATACCCCATTTGGCTTAAAATTCTTTGATTATGTAGCGAAGACCAGAGTTGCTAAGGCATATGCCAGGGCCAATACATATTTAATGCCTGTCATAACTGTTATTGCGATATTACTAATAGTTGGTGGAATATCCACTCTCATTTCGAATGTTTCTGTGAGAGAGGATGTCAGGGAGATAGGCCCCAGAGGAAATTTTCTAATCCCCGGGCTTAACCCACTTCTCCCGATTTCCTACACCTTGGTTGCTCTCATAATAAGTGTCTTCATACACGAAGCAGGGCACGGCATCGTTGCAAGAGTATATGGAATAAAGGTAGAATCAACTGGTATTGCTTTTGTTCTCTTTATTCCAATTGGAGCTTTTGTGAATCTTGACAAGGAAGGGTTAGATAAGGCAACATTAAAAGAGAAAAGTGCCGTTCTTACTGCCGGCCCACTGAACAATATGATTCTTGCAGCAGTCTCAATGGCTTTGTTATTTGTAGTAATATCCTCCTTAGCGCCAATTCCTACACAAAATATCACGAATAATGGACTTCAAATAATTAGTATAACTGATGGATCACTTGCGGAGAAAATTGGCCTTACACGAGGTTCCAGCATCCTAACTATTGGGCAAAGTGAATTACATAATCAGGACGATTTATCGCAAACTTTAAGATCTAATATAGGCAAACAATCTCAAATCGTTTGGCAGGACAGACAGGGGAAGCAAATAACGGGTACTCTATCAATTCCGGCCGACACCGACCCTACTAAACCTATTCTTGGTGTCGTAGCTTTACCCCTTGATCCCAATGGGACACTTGAATTATATAAGAAACATTTTGCATTTACCTTTGATATAAATCGCCCAGTACCAATGCTTCCTTTGCCAACACTAGATGGACAATTCGTACCATTTTCCGATACTATGGCGCCAAAATATGAATCAAGTTTATTTGGTCCATTCTTTCCCATAATTGCAAATACTCTCTTCTGGCTTTGGTTCATCAATTTCAATCTGGGAATATTTAATGCCCTTCCTATTGCACTTTTGGATGGAGGTCAATTGTACGGATCGCTTATAGAGAGCAGATCCAAAATTGACAAGAATCGTCTCAAGCAAATCTCGTCAGCAGTATCTACATTAATGATAGTTATTGTTGTTATGTCTTTATTTCTACCGTATCTGCTTTTCTAGGATAATGGGCAGGAAAACAATTTATTTCCAAAATATATATTAAGAGAGAAGTTCACTTTCACTATGGATACGACCGGTAAGAACTTTAACGACCTTGCTATCTCGCGTTGTGATAGTAGTTGATTATCATTATTAAAGTAAGGATAATAGAAAATCAGACCGTGTATCTAGAAGAATGTTAAAGTGAGTAATCGAGATTTAAGTAATAGTTCTGTCGAGGAGAGTAATTCTGCACTAGAGTACAATGACAAGGTTAAGCGACATTCTGATACTTTATCTGCAAATCAAATTCAACACACAAAGAAAGTAGACGAAGATTTTTTTAAGGATGTAATACTGAAATCAATTCCAAAGGAATCCCAAATTACAAATATAAGATTTGAAGGTCCGTATATCGCTCTTTATACATTAAATCCTAAATTTTCATTAACTGAATTAACCTATTATCTTTCATCACTTTCAAAAAATGTTAAGAAAAGATTTGTGGTAAGAACTGATCCCTCAATTAGGTTATCTGAAGACGAGACAAGATCCGCAGTAATAAAGATGTTACCAAATGAGGTTACAATATCTGCCGTATTTTGTGATGATGCGACAGGAGAAGTAGTCCTTGAAGTAAATCACCCTGAATCTGTAGATGCAAATATGGTAATCGGTATTGCACAGGCCACAGGTTGGATAGCACACACATTACGTTCTCCACATATTCAGTCAAGTAGTATGAACATGATTCATTCTACTCAGAAGAGTTCTGCAAAGGAGAGGAATCTTTTCTTACAATCACTAGGGAAAAGAGTTTTCAGGCCACCTTTAGTTTTGGAAAGCAATGATTACAATTTAAACTTCGTCAATCAACCAAGTGATAAGAGATCAGAAATTACTGAACTAAAATCTAAGATTAGGAGCAAGGAGGAAATAGCTATTTTTTGTCTGGGCGGGGTTAAACAAGTTGGAAGGTCATGTTTTATTGTCGTAACTTCCGAAAGCAAGATTATCCTTGATTGCGGGATAAATCCTGGTGAACCGTTAGGAATTTCAGCTTATCCACGATTAGATTGGTTTAATTTTGATCTTGACGAGATAGACGCTGTAATCATAAGTCATGCACATATAGATCATCAGGGATTTTTGCCAACATTATTCAAGTTTGGATATAAGGGTCCTGTTTATTGCACGGAACCCACATTACCTTTAATGACTCTCCTACAGTACGATTCAGTAAAGATTTCTAAAAGCAATGGTACATTTTTACCATACGAAACAAGGGATGTAAATGAAGTTATCAAGCACTGTATAACGTTACCTTACGGGAAACCTACCGATATATCGCCTGATATCACCATAACCTTCAACAATGCTGGACATATAATGGGAAGTGCTACGGTACACGTCAATGTATTCGGGACTCACAATATTCTTTATTCCGGAGATTACAAGTATGCCAGAACCCAGTTATTGGATAGCGCTGTTTCTGTTTACCCCAGAGTAGAGACATTGATAACCGAGAGCACATACGGAAACACAGTCGATATAATGCCAGATCAATCTGTAGTATACAAAACTTTTACTGATGCAATTAATAAGACCTTGTCAGCTGGAGGAAAGGTATTAATTCCTGTTCCTGCAGTCGGAAGGGCCCAAGAAATAATGTTGGTCCTAGATAGGGAAATGAGAGAAGGACGTCTTATGGAGGCACCGGTCTTTATCGAAGGAATGATATCTGAAGCCAGTGCAATACATATGTCCTATGCACATTACCTTGGATTTGATGTAAGAAAATCAGTATCCAACGGTGTGAATCCATTTCAATCAGAATACTTTACAGTAGTTAATGGCTACGAAAGAAGGGAAGACGTATTCAACGACGAAAACCCTAGTATCATAATGGCAACCTCTGGAATGCTAGAAGGAGGTCCATCCGTAGAATACTTTAAGAAAATCGCACCAGACAAGAAAAATAACATACTATTTGTTTCCTACCAGATTAATGGAACATTAGGAAGACGCGTCATTGATGGCGGTTTGACGGAGATCAGTATGTTGGATGAAAAAGGTAAGGTTAAAGTTATTCCGATTAAATGTGCAAGTCAGAAAATTGATGGATTTAGTGGCCATAGTGATTTCAACCAGATAATGAATTTTACTGCAAGAATAAAACCAAAGAGAGTATTGGTCAATCATGGTGAAAAATCTAAATCAGAAAACGTAGCTAGCAATATTTTCTCTAGATTCAAGATAAGATCTTTTGTTCCTGATAATAGAGAAATTATTAAGTTGAGATAATTATGAAGCTATAGATTCCTATTCGGGTTTAGAGTAATTTGGAGCTAGAGATTAGTAGATGAACCGAGCTGATATTGCTGGTCCTCATATTAGTAAGAATGTATCTTTTTATTTACTTTCTGGCACATGATAGCTCTCATGTACCTGATAGCTTTTCCCATTGACTTGCATTTGTTCTTCGGATATCTAGATTAGTGTAAATGGCACACGGACCTACGATTTGGATTAGCTTGAACTATTATAATCCGACAAATAATGGGTATTAGATTAACGATCCTAAGATCGTGTAATTAAGCTGATGCTAATAGCAACATTGACAAAGGTAAGGTAGCAGTGACATCAGGGGCCAGGATGGATCAAAAATGAATGTTTTGTTCAGTATCTTTTTAGATATGTAGGTATAACTATAATTGTAATTGGCTATAAGATACAAATGTATTAATTGTAATATTGTGCTTAGCGGTGAAGGTGCGTCCAGACATTATCTTGCTAATCCTACTCATAAACTTGAAAAACTTCCACCTCAATTAAAACAAGCCAAGAATATTGATTCTTCCTGATTTGAGGTATGAATTTCCTATTCTCTTATACTCTCTAGCGTTGAAACGACCTGCCACAATAAGGTCCGTATATGAGATTGCATCTGCGGATTTTGAGTCACATTATCTAGCATACTTATAGTATTTGCCGCCCTAACAGAAATAGATCCGTTTTTTTCGTCCTTTATTCCTGTCAGAATCTCTCTTACAATATTTCGAATATTTTTTTGAATATTATTGTTCCTAGCTATACTGTCCAAAGTGCTAATCGCAATTGCAAGCCTCTCCTGATTTTCCTTCTCCCTTATTTCTTTCTTTGAAGCCATTGATGTATACACTCTCCACTTTTTTTATTTTACAATACAGTGACTTTTGAATGTTTTTCCAATCTTCCTAACATAATTTTATTATAAATCTAAATTTTATTAGACAAAACCAATTAATATTAACTAGACGTTATTGTAGACATACATGTCGGAAGCAGACATAACTACTAAGAAAAGCATATCTCAACCACCACTTGATTTACTTTTCAATCCTTCAGTATTATCAAAGAAAGATGTATGGGAAATTGATCTTTCATTACTATTAGAAATGTTATTAAAACTAATCAATAATAGTGGAAAAAAAGACCTTAGAATGTGCGGGATCGCAGCACTGTCATCCTCACTAATCTATCGTTTGAAGGTAGAAAGTATTCTCCGACTAGAGAAAATCTCCAAAATTAGAAAGGGAGTTGAGGATGTTAATATCCAACCCATTCCAAATTTGAAGCCGCTTGAAATTCCGTTTAGGATAGAACCTACTTATCCTGTGAGTCTAGAAGAATTATTGCACGTACTTGAAAACATGATAAATGGACTGGCAAATCCAAAACCAAGACGGAATCAACTCAATTTGGAATCTGTGGAGACGTTCAACTTTGATGAGTACTTAGTGAAGTTCGAGAAGATTTTGCAATCTTATGAGGATATGATTTTCGATATAGTAACTGCCGACAAGTCTGTTGAATTCAAGAATCTTACGGTCAAGATGAATTCTGTTGAAATAGTGAGATGCTTTATTGCAATGCTATACCTTGCCATGAAAAGAAAAATACTCGTTGAGCAAAAAGACAAAGAAATTTTGATTACCTTGAACGAAAACATTGATTAACAAAGCTTAATTACTTACATTTACACAGGTGCCTCAATCACTCCCGGACGCTGAAATTACAGCCAGAATCGAAGCAGCTCTATATGCTGCCGGTAGACCGTTATCCATCAGTGACTTGATGAGGGCAGCTGGAATTAATTCTAAAGAAAAAGTAGTCAAATTACTACATGAACTAATAAAAAAAACGCAAAATGTCTTAACTGCTCTAGAAATCGCACAACTTGATGATGACAAATTTGTGTTTCAAGTAAAACCTGTCTACATGCCTTTGATTAGGCGATTTGCTCAACAGCCGCTAATCCCCGCCGGTGCGCTGAAAACCTTATCATTTATTGCTTATGAACAACCAATTACCTCAAAAAGGCTAGTTCAAATCCGAGGCAGCCAGGTTTACACACATCTCAAAGAGCTGAGAGCTCATGCTTTCATTGAATCGGAACGATTGGGGCGAATGAAAATATATAGAACAAGCAGAAAATTTCAAGAATATTTTGGAATAAATGACCTCAACGTACTCAAAAGCAAGATGATTCTAAAATAACTACTATTGCTCTTTGATTACTCAATAGTAAACCTCATAATACGGATCAACTTCACTTCTATGCAATCATGAAGAAATCTATAGAGAATCTATCCGGTCGAAAGTATACCGGCGGCAGAAAAATCGCTATGCGGAGCAGACGCAAATTTGAAATAGATAGATATCCAAATGAAGCGGTCATTGGAAGCAATGTCAAAGTGACAAGAAGAGTACGGGGCGCTGACAGTAAGACGGCTTTAAAAACTGTTGAATTAGCAAATGTTTCAAATGTGGAAGAGAACAAAACTACACGTTTAAAAATACTTAGAGTTATCAAGAACACAGCTAATAAGGACTACGAAAGGAGAGGAGTAATTACTAAAGGCACGGTGATAGAAACTGAATTAGGCTTGGCAAGAGTAATATCAAGACCTGGCCAGGTAGGTCTTATCAATGCTGTCCAGTTAAAGAAATAAAACCCGTAGAAACAAGATTATCTTAAATCTGACATCAAATCGTTCATTTTGGCACAAAAGAATTTTGACGGCCTAAATCAAGGCAGCTATTTCCTCAGCTCCATATGATATTATCAAGTTAACTCCTGCTCTTATCATAGACGTAAAATATCCTATGATCCATTCATGTTCTTCGATGAGTCTATTGCGAGTAGCAGCCATTAGCATTTCATATTCACCAGATACATGTTGAACAGCTATTTTACACCCGACTTTATCAACAATTCTGCATATCAAATCAAGATTACCCAATGATGGCTTTATTGTTATAATATCTGCTCCCTCACGTAAATCTAATTCTATTTTTCTCAACAATTCTCTTGAATTAGAGTATCCTATCTGATAGGTGGACTTGTCGATCTTTGAAAATTTCTTGAATGCGGTCAAACGAAAGGGAGCATAAAGACAGGAAAACTGTTTTGAAAAGGACATTATTTTGGTATCTCTGAATCCATTAATGTTGAGATTGTTCCTAATAGACAATACCAATCCATCCATCATCGAAGATGGTGCAACCATGTCCGCTCCGGACTCGGCATAGCTAAGGGAGATCTTTGACATCTGCTTTAAAGTTTTGTCGTTATCTACTTGATTATCTTGATTTACTACTCCACAATGGCCTGATAGATTATACTGACAAATACAGACGTCAGCAATTATCTCGATCTTTTTGTCAAAGTTACTTTTTATTGTTCTTATTGTGTTTTGAACGATCCCCTTGCTATTCCATGCATGCGATCCCCTCGAATCATGCAATTTGGGACTCCCAAAAATAATTACCTTGTTAATTTGTAAAGCTAGAATTTTGTCAAGTCTATCTATTAGGTTCCTGTCAGACATAACAAGAAGGTCGCTATTATTAGAGGCGGTGGATTTTCCTATAATTATGGGAGTAATCAAATTACTCGTTTTCAAAAGGGAATTATGATAGGTATCCTGAGATGTCAATTCTTAATTTATGATTTTTTATAAATATATGCATATTTAACCAAATGAAAAATATTGATGTCATGATACATTATTAATCGAAATATATCAAAGAGTAAAATATGTTACTTTGTAAATTAGAAGAGTTTGACCACTGTATCTGTTGGGATTCCGTCTTACAATGAGGAATTAAATATCAAAACAATTTTGGAAAGTGTGATTTTTTCAAATCTAAATTCAATTGACCTTATCGAAATCATAGTCTCTGATGATTCAACTGATAATACACCAATTATCGTTAAGCAATTTATGGAAAATTATTCAAAAAAGATAATCTTTCTTCATAATGACAAGAGGAAGGGCGCAGCAAACGCTTGGAACAACATTATACAACATGCGATGGGTGAAATAATTGTCCTATATGACGCCGATGTGATGCCAGAACCAAATTGTACTTTAGAATTAGTTGACAAAATCAATAATTATGTGGGTATATGTGCGTCAAATCCAAAGCCGATTGCAGATCGCGGAATCCCTGCAAGGGGTACAATTTTTGTCAATGAATGGTTGGAATCAGTAAGAGAAAAAGAACTTTCTGAATATACTGTAATGGGTAGAGGATTATCTATACGCTCTGATATTGCTAAAAAAATAACTATCCCCGAAGGCGTAATTGCTATAGATCTATTTATACAAAGTAAAGTTTTGGGAATGGGGTATGAAGTTGTATTTAACCCGAATGCAATTGTTCTATTCAAACCAGCCAAGACATTTGTTGATTTTTCTTCACAGGTAATAAGAGCAATTAATGGCCACAATCAGTTGAAAAAGCTTCGATACAATATAAAGAATCATCTTTCCATAAAAACTGCCCTTTTAGAATTTTTTCGTGTCACAATGAGAAACCCTATCGGGGCACTTTCTACCTGCTTGTGTTATATCATGATTCCGTTCTATATGACAAGAATCAAAAATGTAAACTCTGCATTTTGGCATACTGCACAAAGTACAAAATGAATACAGGTAAAATGTTTAGAATTTCTAATCTTTTACCAAAAGTCCGACTTGAATGACAAAAATAAAAATGATATAAATAATCGTCTTCAATTACGATTCTAGACTTGAGTGATAGTTCAATTGCATCTTGCGGATACATATGCTATCCAAGAGATAACAATTCTCAAAATTTGATAGAGTATTGGAAGAATTCTAACGTTGTTAAAGATTTGTATTTCGCAACGGCTACATTTGCATTTGAAAGCAAGCCGTATTTCCCGAATAATTCAAATCATTACATTCTTGTTAAATATGCTGGTCTTCATAAAATTGTTGAAGGGATTTCAAAATATCAGCGCCCAAACAGTTCTCTTTTCCTCTTTAGTAATGAAACAGAATTATTCGAAAAATATCATGAGAAGGTAAGTTATGTCTCAATGTACTATACAAGATATGATCAAGACAATCACGAACTAAGAGATATTGCAGGTATTCTAGCAAGGAGAGACATGGTTGTTAGCGCAAACTTAGGAAATCTGAAATTTATGAATAACAAGAAATTGCCATTTATTTTTCCACACGCGGACAATATCATTATTTTAGAAGTTGAGGGTAAAAAGAGTCATCAGAGCGATCAGAACTATTGTGAAAAAACAAGAAAGGATGTTGCAAGAAAAGGGATTCCTCTAACTAATCTTGTAAGCTTCTCTATTTTGGAGAAACTAAGATAGCCGATTTTGATCAGAACCGTTAAATATGAAGCAATTTTCTACTTTTTCGACCAATATTGAGCAAACCGATGGATTTGGGGAGTCTAAAAGTAGGTTCCTATATAATTATTGACAGTGAACCATGCCGGATTGTATCATATGACCATAGCAAGCCTGGAAAACATGGTTCAGCAAAAGCGCGAGTTTCTGCAATATCAGTATTCGATGGGTCAAAGCATAGTCTCGTTTCACCTGTTTCTGCTAGTGTGGATGTTCCACTAATAGACAAGAGAAATGGTCAAATCATTTCGATCTCCGGACAAACATTTCAAGTAATGGATTTAGAAACATTCGAAATGTTTGAGACTTCGTCAGTAGAAGATGAAATACGGGAAAAAATTGTGCAAGGAGCAGAGGTTGAATATTGGAAAGTTCTCGAAAGAGTAAAAATAACCAGAATAAAAAACTAGTGCTGTCTAAAGTCAAATTATTGAAATAAGAAATTACTGCCTAGTGTACCATCTGTTTTAATTATAACTTGACAAATTGATAATCCATCTTTGTAGTATCAAATATTATGACTGATGGTTCTGTTTCAATATTTCCATCTATATTGGGAAACTCTCTGTGCACAACCAGGGTTTAGGACCAGTGTATCGCGTATTTTTTCATCTCGTTTCTTATGAGTATGTCCTGAATGACCAAATCGTACATTTGACTTGCGATAATAGCTTCGGTCAATTAATTACTGGTTCCATGATATATGTCAATTTTGAATTCATCTAATTCAAGGTGACAAAATTCTCCATGCAGCTCTCCACCAATTTCTTGAAAATTTTTCAGCAATCCTAATTTTTCACCATCATTGTTTCCAAGTACCCCTTATCAATTTGCTGTTCAAGTGTTTGAATTCCTTTACCACTCCGGGGAAAACATAATCTCCAGCATGAATTACATAGCTGACTCTATTTTCATTAAATTTATTTATCGCATTTTTTACACTTGGCAGGTCATCATGAGTATCGGATATTATGCCTAAATTCATTAATGATGCGGATTGATAATTAGATATTGCAAATAAGCGAAACCATTGAGAGAAATGAAGCTTTCAACGCTGCACTTAGCTTTCTCATTTATCACTTTGCGGAACTTCCCTTTTCTGATTAGTCTTGGATCGCTTTCGAATCTTGACGAAAAACCAGATGACGAAACCTGTTATAACACAGATAGACACCACATCAAGATATATTGCGTATTTGTCAATATTTTCCCAATTATGTCCGAATATGATACCAACGTAAGTTAACATTGAATTCCAGATGAGTGATCCTAGAAATGTGTAGATTGAGAATTTGACAAAATTAGTTTTGCCGACGCCGCACGGAAGTGATATATATGTTCTTACTGCAGGTAACAATCTACAAAAGAATGAAATTTTATCACCATATTTCTGGAACAACTCTTCGGTAAATTCAAGATGACTTTTCTTAAACAAAATGTACTTTCCATATCTTAAAATGAATGCCCTTCCCGCCTTTATTCCTAAGTAATAAGTTAGGATTGAGCCTACAAGATTTCCGAAAGTTCCGGCAAGTACAACACTAACAGGCTCAAACGTCCCATTGCTAACCAGAAAACCTGAAAATGGCATAATGATTTCGCTTGGTATGGGAATCAGCGCACTCTCTAGAATGCTTAACAAAAAAATTCCTGGGTAGCCTAAAGTAGATATGAATGAAATGACGAAATCTATAATTGGTTTTAGAATTTCAAACGTGATTGACAATTAATAGTTAGAAAATTAATGGCATAAATATCTCTTTATTTTTTTTCTTGAAATTTTGATTTCAGGATTACGTGCCGGAGGCGGGACTTGAGCCCGCGGCCTTTCGATTATGAGTCGAACGCTCTGACCAAGCTGAGCTACCCCGGCGCTCAGCCCCTTGACCAGAATGATTTTTTGAAACATAATATATTTTATTCAAAGTATTGACTATCATTTAATACCATTGTTTTCTCCGATATTTCGTTAATCGTAAAAATGAATCAATTTGATACTAAATGCGCACCATCAAGAAACCTTTTAATTTAGATCTCTAATTTTTGTAGGTTATGAAGGATGCTATCAGGAGTGGAATCGTAAAGACAGTAGCCAATGGAGTCCTGATTTCACGACATGGAAGAGGATATTCTAAGGATGAAATAGTACAATCAGGAGTAACAGATATTCGCATCGCACGTAAAAAGAAGATCCCAATTGATCCATTTCGAAAAACAGCCCATAACGAAAATATTGAGCAACTCAAGGCTTACTTAAGTAAGGAGATTTCGAAGACTACTAACAGGGTAAAACAAAAAAGAATCAGAAAAAGCTCCAAGCAATAGCCTTAATTGAAATTTGCAAAGCTACATTTCGCATTCTATATCATTACCACTCAAAATTGATTTGACCAATTGTGGATATATATGAATATAAAGAGTTTAACATGGATATATTAAATTAGAATTTCTAACTATAGACATTAATCCTATGGTGTCTTAAATTAAGTATTGAGAGTTCTGAATAGCATATTGCCTACGTTTGTGGCTGTCTTTGCTACCATGCTAACCGGAGTTGTCTCTGCTGATTCGCATAATGTATATTGCTATGATTCAGAGAAAGGAGGCACATTTTGTTTTGAAGACCTCCACGCATGCGAGGTAGAGCAGAAAAATGATGTAATGGCAGACAGTTGGTGTTCCGAGCAGAAAGAGAGTACTTAGTCATGAATTTCACTGCGTATATCGATTTCACCAGTCCGATAAATTTAAGAAACATAATCAAGCAACTGATGGCAAACCGGTCGAATGAACAAGAAACAACCGAGCCCGCCACCAGTTGCTGTGTTTAGAGGTGATACCAGTGGCTGGCGGTTTAATATAAACAGCTGCGAACAATCTTATAGAAATTTGTTTGAAATTGTACTAAGTTTAAAATGAAGACACCCATCGTTAGCCCCCGCCCCTTATCAGTGTTCTTGGTTTTAAATTCAATATTTATCATAATGGTTTATGGGTAGAACAATTCCTTCTTATCGGATTGCATCAGAAATGGAAAGAAGCAAATGGAAAATATTCAGGCAGAGATTGGACAAGAAGGATAGAAAGATATTTGATGAAATGTTCTCTTATTCAAGACTTTACAATTCTGGGGGTAGCAATGCTTGCAGACCTATATTGATTCATCCGATTCTTATGTCTATTATATTTGAACATTACAAACAACTGGAGAAATTAGAGGCCTTACAATTATCTAAGTAACTTAGGTAAGCCAACTTCCTGCAGACCCTCTTAGACTTGCATGCCGTGAATTTCATTTTGATTAAAGTTAATTAAATCGAAAAACTTTATTTTTCTTAAAGTTCATAATTATTACATCGATCGATTTGGCAGAAGTAGTAAGCATTCTGTGGGCAATAATGATCGCATCAAAGGTTGTTATTGTTGTAGGTATACTAGTCTTTTTATATCGTAGACGTAAAACTAGAATATCTAATTTACAAAATAGGGGTTAAGGAGTCCTATCTATTCATCGTGGATCTGAATCAGATATTATTCTGACATTTTCTTCACCATGTTGCTGAATTTCCATATCTATTTCTGCTTGAATTTCGGGATCTTCATATTCTTCAGTTTTGAATGTTTTATATCTAAAACTTAGGTATTATCTTACTATAAGATATTAACTTATCAGGCAATAAGCAAGGCACATATACTGTGGCAACAGACATCGTGGTAAGTTGAATACACGAACTTATTTGGTAGTGTTTCTTATTGCAGCGTCCATCGCAGTTGCAACAAGTAGCATAGCAGGAGCCTTAAATCTAGCAACTGTTAGCGCTGCGAAGTGCGACAATGGAACACCGTGTGATGGATGGGGAGATAGTACCAGTGATGCCGCAACAGAAGACGGTAAAGCAGTCGGTGAACACACTAAGAATGCAGATGATAAAGAAGGAGCTGGACGTGATGGTCTCGGAAATTTCGCAGGTGAGAATAGCCCAACAGGTAACAAAAATCCGTCAGACCTAGGTGACTTTGTAGGCGGAGAACTTCCGTAAATAAACCACAGATAACCTTTACACTTTTTTACCATTCATTTAATTCTTTAATATTAAAATTCCAACCTCTAAGTTATATTAGAAATATTTATTATATTAAAAAAGAACAGAATTAGAGGGATTGCCCATTGAGTTCATAATCAAGCTCAAAAACACTGGCAATAGTTGGACAATTCCTACATTTTAAAAAATTTTTTTTATTCCATGATGGCTATAGGCTCTATCTACTACTTTCCTTGTGGCTTCGCCTTTAAACATATTAATTTTCTTTTTGTTGAGGGCTACATCATTCATGTCGTAAAAATGATAAATCGCATTGAGCCTCGTTGAAATCGAATTAGAGGAAAGTCTTTTTTCTCTTAATGACATCAAGTGGCTTATGATTTGAGCCTGAGGGTTTGGCATTAAATAAAGATCATGGAAATTATCTACATTGCAAAACTTCATGAAGACTTTAACGTTATATTCATAGATTTCCTTTGTTACATCTGACCTGATAGAATTTATAAAATTGAAATATATTTCGTTTCTTTCATTAGAATTGTTTTCTTGAATTAGAGCCACAGTCTATCTCGCCTTTTTGTAATACAAGATAACTAATTAATAAACACGGGTTAAATCGGGACTATATATAAATATATCCTCCCAATAATATATTCATGACTGGTGCCATAGTTTCCGAAAGCATTTCGTCACTCCTTTCGTGGCCCGTTGGAAATTTAATGAATAATGATGCAATTATACTTGAAGCAGATGAAACTCTAAATGAGGCAATAAAAAGGATGAAGGAAAGAAATCTGCGCAGTGTTCTTGCATCACATCTAGGCGAAGTAGTAGGAATGGTAAGCAAGACTGATATACTCTATAAAGTAACATCTGAAGGCAAAAATCCCTCCAAAATTAAGCTGAGGGAAATTATGACATCTCCTGTTCTAGCAGTCAATCCACAAAATACCATAAGGGACGCTCTCACAATCATGAATAAGCGGAATGTAAGACAATTAATGGTTCATGCATATTCTGCTGTTCTCGGAATAATATCACGCGAGGATATTTCTAGGAAAATGGAAGCGATTGCTCTTTCATCCATAGATGAGGTACTTCATGGTACACCGGTCTGTATTATCGATACCAAGGCGATAGAATATGTGAAGGACTCTCGCAAGGCAAATTACACATGTGCGTACTGCGGTTCTCCATTTGATACTAAAGAAGGCCTTTCAAAGCACATTGATAGACTTCACAATGAATCTGGAATATTAGAAGGCGATGTCAGGCACTTAATGGAGTAATACCTTCTTTTTTCACGTAATCACCTTTTCGCACACAAAGAGATATATCTATAATTAGTAACATGTCTATCAATTCTGGATTTCATTTCGCTTAAAAACTTAAATTGTTGTAGGTTGACCGATATTTATTGTACTTGCGGAAGATAGATGTGTCTGGTGAATCAAAGTAGCCAGTTCGATGTATTTCTGCCTAAGAATGCTAAAATAATATCTGAATGATATTTTTAGTTGTATACCTTAGTTATGTGGGTAGTACAAGTGAAATATTTTTAATTATTTATCGCCATTATTAAAAAAAAGTGAGAATTTAATTCTAATATCTCAGGATCACAATTATTTACCCTAAAGACACAACATATGAACCTGATGATTTATTAGTAATTTTCTTGACCAGTTCAAGTGTCAAGAAATTTCAAGTTATACCATGTTTATACCCTCTCTCTCATCAGTTTTATTCTGTTTGCCACCAATGGACTAACCAGTGCACAACCAAACTTAACTACCCCAAATATCCAACCAAACTTAACCACTGCTAATGAGCTGTCCACTAATCAACAAACGGCCGCTAGTCCTCCTTCATCATCCATAACTGAGACAGTTAACGAAGTATTGTCTGGTTCAATTGACGGAATGATTGGAGAAACTGTTGACATTCTATCCAGTGATACTGTCAACATGGGCGAAGACTCTGGAAAGAGTAGTCTTGAAGAGGAATTACCTTCAAGTCTTACCCTGGGAAGAAATAATAAAACTATTACCCAGGATACTCCTATTGAAACAAGAATAGAAGCAAACGCTAGCAATAATACTCAAAACGCTAGCAATAATACTCAAAACATTAGTAATGAAATGCAGTCCAATAATGAAAGTGCTCCAGACTCTGTAGACGAAATAAAGCAATCATTTCAAAGATCTATGTATAATTCAACAATTGTACAGAGTTTTGACAATAATAGTTTTACTAAATTAGTGAATCAAAACACTTTTGATGACCTTCTTTACAAAATGAAAAACATTCTGGTTACCGATCTATTCAGATAGACTCAAAATACTTTACTACCCTTCTTCAGCTTTTGTTAACCGTGGTTTAGTTGCTCAAGTACTCTTGATATAAAAAGACATGTGTTATTATGCGCAGTATCAATATCATGACGGTGGGATAAGCATTGCAGTGGGTTCGAAATAATAACAACTCTGTTCATAATATTCTTGAATGCCCAATCTACAACAAATAATGTTTTTTCATATAGTTTGGGGCTCATTTAGGTCCAAACCGATTTATATTATTTTAAAAGCATCAAATTATGATAGTTATGTATTATTATCACACTATGTTATATTTTTAATCTGTTTAAAGTTATTTGAAAACCTTATATTCTTTATATATTTATGTGAAAATATGAAGCGTATTGAAGCGATAGTTCATAGTGAAAGAATCCCAGAGTTAAATGAAGAGCTAAAAAAAATAGGACTTAGCGGATGTACAATAGTAGACGCAAAAGGTAGAGGAAAGGGTGAAAAACCTGTGGTACAATCCGGACGTGGAACGGGAAAATATACTTCAGAATTTTCTGCTAGGGCAAGTTTATCTACGGTTGTGGATGATGGTGAAGTTGATAAAGTAGTAAAGACAATTTTGGACACCGTAAGTACCGGTTCTCCAGGTGACGGAAAAATCTTTGTCTCGACAGTTGCTGAGGCAATAGATATAGGAACCCAAAAAAGAGGAAACGGCGCTCTCATCTAAATTTTCTGTTTATTAATTTTTCAGTCTTCCCAAACCACGATTGCATTCTATTTAATACTGTTGAGTTTTTTGCCACAAATCTTATTTTCATAAACTCAAAGTATTTCTATATCTTCAGATCAAAAATTAAGAGAAACATATCACTTTTAAGTCAGATAACAAAATTATCTAAATATTAATGGCGATTGGCAGACAGATAAGACTTTCAAGAATTCTAAATAATGGCAAAATGCTTTGTATTCCCATGGACCACGGAATCTCAAATGGTCCAATACCCGGGCTAGAGGATGTTCATGGTTTTATTTACCGATGTGAAAATTCTGGTGTTACAAGTATTATTATAAACAAAGGGATTATCAAATCATTACCTCGCCCCCCAAAAGTAGGATTAATTGCGCACTTGTCTGCTAGTACCTCACTAGGACTTTCGCCAAACAAGAAAGTGTTAATGGGTGGGGTGGAGGATGCAATTAGGCTAGGTGCCGATGGTATTTCAGTTCATATAAATATTGGCGCAAAGGAAGAGCCCGAAATGCTCCAAAAATTGGGAATTATTTCCGATAAATGCAATGAGTGGAATGTTCCATTGGTTGCAATGATGTATCCTAGAGGTGAAAACATCAAGGATCCATTTAGTGTGGATATAGTATCCCATGTGGCCAGGATTGGCGCTGAGGCAGGAGCAGATATTGTTAAGACTGTTTATACTGGAGACAGCGAATCCTTTAAGAAGGTTGTAAGGACATGTCCTGTTCCTGTGGTTATTGCAGGTGGACCAAAGGCAACAACGGATGAAGACATATTGGAAATGTGCGACGGTGCAATGCAAGCTGGAGCGATTGGTGTTACGTTTGGACGTAACATATTTCAGCACAACAATCCTCCACAGATACTCAATGCATTATCTAGGATTATTTTTAACAGTGCAAAACCAAAAGAGGCGTTAAAGAATATTGTCAGTTCAAAAAAATAAAGAATTTATTCTAAAACCGCTTGTAGAAAAAGAAAAACTTGATGACTTTTTATCCAAAGTATCGAATGTGTCACTGATTTATGGTGACCCTTCCGTTATCACAAGCAAAAAATTCAGAACAATATTTCATTCTGATAATGCGGATTTTGTTGTACGTGACACTTTGGATTTGTTGAAGAAAAGTAAGAAAAATCTTAACAAAAGTGTAGGTTATATAAAAAAGATATCAAATAATAACGATTTAGAAGAAATAGTCCTTGCATCTAGGTATGGTGCAGATTTTGTAATTGTTGAGGCTACTGACTGGAAGATAATTCCATTGGAGAATCTTATAGCCAAACTTCAGAAGTCCGGAACAAAAATTTATGCAACAACAAGAAATTCAGAGGAAATTAGAACTATGTTCTCTGTTTTAGAACTTGGTGTTGATGGTGTTATATTGGAAACAGATGATGTATCTCAAGTTGAGAATTCGCACGACCTTCTTGATAATCCTACTTTTAAGTTAGAATATGCAAGAATATTAGAATTAAAGGATGTAGGAATGGGTGAAAGAGTATGTGTAGATACAGTTTCGATGATGACTATGGGTGAAGGTATGCTTATAGGCAGTAAATCAAATTTCTTGTTCCTGGTACACAACGAATCTGTGGGTTCCTCCTTTACCGCCCCACGACCGTTTAGAGTAAATGCTGGAGCTGTTCATTGCTATACTGTCACGTCTGACGGAACCACAAAATATCTATCCGAGCTTGAAGCAGGTGTGGAAATTCTCGTTATTTGCAAGGATGGAACGAGCAGAAAATCTACAGTAGGGAGATCCAAAATAGAATCCCGACCAATGAAATTGGTAAAGGCTCAAATAGATGACTCTAAGGGGACTGTAATTCTTCAGAATGCTGAAACGATAAGGTTGATCACAAAAGACAATAAACTGATTTCTGTCACTGATCTAAAAGTAAGTGATGAGGTCCTAGCTTATACCAAATCTTCATCTGGAAGGCATTTTGGTATGCCAGTGGATGAATTTATACTAGAAAAGTAGAGGAAAACAATTCCGATATTGTCCTGATAATATTCAAACCATTACCAATTATGCTAACGCTAAATAAGATCGGTTATCGTACCCTTAAGATTATTTGGGCTCGGTGGGTATTTACGAGAAATAGAGGCAATGTAAACCATTTTACTCTATGTTGAACACTAATGATTAACCGATTCATTGAACTGGTGGGTTCATATTGTAGGCAACGATTCCATACTCCCCACCAGTTAATCTTGATTTTGCAATTATTTGTACTCCCACGTCTTTCAGATGAAAATTTGACAAATTGAATGTTATCAACTCCCACATTCTCGAATTGGTGAGATTACTCATCCGGTACTAATAATAAGTAAAGAAAGCCAAGTAATGATATATCATCTCGATGGAAGGGTCTGATTTTTTGAGTACCTCTTGTTGCTTATTGTAATTTAGGGACGAAAATTATGATCCCCTTTTCTTAATCATCGCGTAGATACCATTAATTTTTTAGCTAATGAGATGTAAAAACCTAGTATACTCTGGAATCTTATCGTTCTTACCTATTTATTTTATTAATTTAATTTATCATCAAGTTTATTTTTTTTAAGTATGCGGGATATGGGCTGATTAATGGACAGAAAATAATTTCATGTTACTCGAATTTCAAGATTCCATTATCCGGGGAGACTGCAGAAAGATTCTATCAGGACTATCTGCAAATTCAGTACAACTTACAATTACTTCCCCTCCATATAGAAATGCTATAGACTATGAGGCACATATAGAGAAAAATGGGTACTATCGTGGAAAAGCAAGGAAGGAAACAAGCGAGTATCTCGATGAAATGGTTCAAATTTTTAATGAGCATATCTATAGAGTAACTAAAGATGGAGGTTACTGTTGTATAGTAATAGGCAATGAGGTTGTAAATGGAACAATTATTCCGCTACCGCATATGCTGCTATCAAAATTAGTGCATCCATTTGGAAACTGGAATCTTCATGAAGAGATTATATGGCACAAAGTTACAGGTGGTACTAATAGGTATGGATCATTTGTAATCAATCCATATCCTAAATATTTTAGAGCTAATATAATGCACGAATTCATACTTGTTTTAAGAAAAGGAGATGTAAATAGTGGAAGAACAAACAGAGATGATATTCTTCCCGCAAAGCATGAAGAATTTACAAAAGAGATTGCAAATTCCATATGGCATATTGCTCCTGTTCCTCCAGGATATATCGAACATCCTTGCCCGTTTCCAGAAGAGATTCCATATCGTCTCATGAAACTCTATTCTTACGAAGGTGATTTAGTGCTTGATCCTTTCAATGGTAGCGGACAAACTACTAAAGTTGCACATAATTTCGCTAGACGATACATGGGTATAGACTTAATGGATGAGTACGTCTCGCTGGCTAAGTTCAGACTAGATAAAGAAGCTATACATATAAGACCAGATGCATTGATAGCAAAGTGGCAAAAAATTCGATCACACTATCTGCCAAATTTGTAAGTTCAAATAACAAATTGTAGCCAAATATATCCTGATTTGTTAATGTAAGTGGAGTAATTGAGCGTTTAGTAAACTCAATCTTAATGGAGAAAATTAACTGTATATATCGCCCCTCTCGGAAAATTCACCATTTCCAACAACATTGAATATGAGATGCCAAGTCGTAGAAATGCAATTGAATTGCCTGTAGAGGGCCATATTTTCTCATACTTTGAAAATTGTTATTGTCTACTGTTTTTTAATTAATACTTAATATGAATTACAGCCGGACCTTTTATAGATTTTTTAGATCTAGAGGATATCAGATTGCATCCTATAGAATATACCAAACCTCTTGTAATATTCCTACTACCTATCTTATTGATAGTCCTAATTACCCATACTAATGCCACATTAGAAAATAATTTTATCTATATCATATCCCCAACAAATAACAGTCAGGTTCCAGTTGGCAATTTGACCATCACAGGAACTGCCGGATATAGCTCAAGCCAACCATGTACAGTTTATGCTTTATGGAATGATACGCAATCTATTCCCCGTCCGGTAATTACAATAAGTGATGAAAAAAATTATTCAATGTGGAAATTTACTTATGATTCTGAATATCATGAAATAATAGAAGGCCCCAATAGTCTCATGGCAATTCTATCCTGTCTAAATTTACCCAATGATAACTTGACCAAACTATATTCTATAAACATTAATGGTATTGAAGAATCAAACACAAGGTCGAATTTATCTAATTTTAGCTCACAGTTTTCAGATATGGTACCAAACTTAAAATTAAATGGTCCTTTAGAAGAGGGCGATGTTTTCTCAAGTAATAATTTTGAACTAGCCATACCACTGACTAGGTCAAATGAAACGAAATCTGGCTCTTCTAATACTGATGAATTCGAAAAGATTCATAGATCTAGCGTCAATAGTACATCATTTAATAACGGTACCCAAATAGGTGCTGTACCACCGTCAATCCTAGAAATAGAGTCAAATCAAGACTCCAATGCATTTTTGTCAATTTCAAATGTGACGCGATTAATAGCTGACGCAGGCAACGATCGGACAGTCTCTGAAGGTACATCAGTGGTACTCAATGGAAGTAACAGCAAGAGTAATCAGAGTGTTATTTTATCTTATGTCTGGAAACAAACACCTAATCCGAATATTACGATAGGGGATGCAAACACTATGGTATGGTCATTCATAGCTCCCGATGTTTCAACTGACACTACATTAACATTTGAACTCGTTGTTACTGATGATAGAGGAATAACTTCAACAGATGAGGTTAATATAATTGTTAGAGATGGTAATAATACACACCGCGAAACGAACATGAGCGAAGGGATTTTGGCAGGGGAAGGGCAAAATGGTAAAAGTAACGTTGAGCTCCCGCCAAGAAATCTTATTATTCAAACTCTTGTAGATAAGAACCCTGTTTCTAAAGATGAGGAACAAGCCATAAAAATAGATCTAATTGATGCCAATTCTGATGATAGGATAAACAATGCGACAATAAGAGGATATATAATGGACCCGTCAAAAAAAGTCATCAAGGAATTTTCAGAGAATAATGATTCTGTGAAGGTAACACTAAATATACCTCAGAATGGAAAAGTAGGAAATTTTGTAGTTAGTGTAAATGCTAGTGCACCCGGCTATCTCTCGTCTGGTACTGACACGAACTTTAAAGTGCAAAAATGATAAATATCATTTTTAATTATTACATAAATCCAAATTTCAAAACTACGCATGAAAATTCAAGAACTTTATTCTATTGATCAACCTAATAGTAAAATATTATCTGGAGATATACTTCGGGATTTTTGATGAAACCTGCAGTTTATGTCTAGCAGACTATTTGATTACAGTTTTCCTGATAAATTGTAACCGCGAATTTTATCGATTACCTCACTACTTAACTTCAAAGTATAGGCAGAAGAATCATTGTCTGAAAAATGGGATAATTCTTCTAGAAACTTGGCCTTATCTTTTCCTCTTTCATATAGCCCGCCTGATTCCTTGATACAAAGAGGAAATTTCTGCATTTTGAGTCCCTCCAAGTTCAAATAACTTATGAAACTACGGTATCCTTCAATACTGTACCAGTCAATTCCACTTTCTTCACAATATGCTATCCATACATCAATAGTATTTTGAAAGAAGGCTTTATCCCTCAATTTTTCAAGCATCATGGACATAATATTTTTTTAATGTAATTTAATTTAAATATATTCATATTTTCCTATTTCTTGTTCTAAATATTTACTTCTGATCTGAAGTACTTTACAAAGATTGGATTTGGAACTCAAATCAGCAGACTTACGAGAGACCAGAGTCTTTCAGTCCAAGATAATAATATCAACTTGGATCTTCGACGGGAGTAATATTTAATTTCTTTCTAACTTCCTGCAGGGGCTTTCGAGCATCTCTTCTAATTTTGCTTGAAAAAGTCTTTCTGCTTCAAACCTCAGCATAATTATGATCGGACGCTGTTGTAAGTGCCCCTATTGAGAAAACCAAACTTGTGATTATAAATAGCAAAAGAATATCTTTCAATACTCAATCTCTTGATATTCATACTTGTACATACATTGTCTGTTACAATTGTATTAACATTAACAATTACGAACTCATGTAAATACTCATTGTAGTAAACTTGAGAAAGGTAAGAAACAGAAGAAACAAGAAGATATTCTGCTCGGATATTAACAATTTCATTATGATGCAAAATCTATCAAGTCTAGTTGGAAATATCAAATTAAATGATAATGCAGTCCTTCAAAGGTACTGGAATGGCATGGGTGAAGAATTGCATCGATCAATTCGTGGTGGTGTTAAAGGAGTACATGAAAATTTGATCAATCAACTATAAGAACATGCCTTACACAAGTTACGCTTAACTTTACTATAATGACTAGATTAGATGTCTATACTACAAATTTTATATAAATTGGACCACAAATTACCTGTCTATCTCGAATTCCTTGCTTGGGTAGATATCAAGTAAGTACTTGATTGTTGCTCCAAGTTTCCGGATGGGCACCAATCAATTTATAATCTTATTTTTTCCAATTCGATAATAGATCTATATACATTTCTCAATATGATGTAAATAATGTCAATAGATATACTCAGTTTCTAGATCCATCTTATTTCCATTACGATCAAAAGCCCCAATGTTTTGAACTTCATATGGATAACAAATTATTAATGACACTAAACCAAAAAAATGATTCAAATCCTCTAGTGATGGATGATTGGATCGACTAGGATGTGAATGAATTGTTCCAATATATGATAAATCAAAAGGGAGTTGATATACCGGAAAGCCTGAGTAGTAAGGTCCATGCGTCGAAAATGGCGGAATAACCAAGCCTGTTATCCTGATCACATTTTTTTCTTTCTTACCTTGCAAGATCAATATTCCCTCATTGGGGTGCCATGATTTTGCATAGGTTATGATACTATTTGTAATCTCTTTTGTTAAAACTATTTTTCTTCTTTCTTCGGTTCCATCCTTTTTCCTTTTAAAAAACACGATAGTAATCACCAAATTCCCGGTATTAAAATTAACTATTAATGCTTGATTTCCACAGTCAATAGACAGTTATCCATATGGCAATCTATTGAAGGATTATGAAAATGAAGATCTTTCAACAAAGAACATCGAAATAATTATTGATATCAATATTGAAAAGTACAAATTATCAAATTTTTTAAGCTGTAAGTTGTTAATATGATATATCAATATTGAATGAAATCTTAGATTAAATGAAACAGGTACTTACCAATATTGGGAATCTAATGTAAGTAAACACATGACAGATATTATTATGAGTAGCACGATAATAATAATCTCTAATAATCAACACAATGTTACTTCTGATGTGCCTCATAATAGTGATGAAGTAGTTGGAATCTATATGATTCCAGCAAGTTTTTAGATAAATATCATGCACAATTTCAGGAGAGATTTTACTACAGATAGTACCCATAGTTATAAGGATCTATGAGGCTCTCAGAAAGAGCTGTATAGAGCTAATGCTGTTTGGGCGGAAAACTCATTATATTTCATTGAAGAAGGTAATTAGCTACCTTGAAGAGTCAATACTTGCACTCCCCTACAATTAACGATGTCACACCTTGGCTAACATAACCTGTCAAAACAGGAAGCATTGCCTAGTGCCAAGGATATTTTAATGGGTGCCCAATCAATTTAAATCACTTGATAATTGTGAAAAATCTTGTCAAGAGGTACTCTGATTTCAATGCATTAAATGATTTGAGTTTTGAAGTTAATGAGAATGAAATATTTGGACTATTGGGTCCTAACGGCGCAGGAAAGACCACTCTTATTCATATACTAGCTACCTTGCTAAAGCCAACACATGGAGGAGCTATAGTAAATGGTTTTGATGTTTTGCAAGATGCAATTAACGTCAGGGAAAGCATTGGTGTCGTTTTTCAAGCACCAAGTAGTGATGATATCCTTACAGGATATGAGAATCTTAAGATACATGCGTTACTCTATGGGATACCTAGAAAAATAAGGGAGAAAAGAATCTCAGAGGTATTAGAATTAGTCGGATTGGAAGATAGAAAAAATGATCAGGTAAAGAAATACTCTGGGGGTATGAGAAGAAGATTGGAAATAGCGCGAGGTCTCCTCCACAATCCCAAGGTTTTCTTCTTGGACGAACCCACATTGGGTTTAGATCCACAAAGTAGAGAGACTATGTGGAGATACATTAAAAAAATAGTAAAAGAGGAAAAAGTAACCATCATATTGACTACACATTACATGGAGGAAGCCGATATGTTATGTGACAGAATTGGTTTTATTAGCAACGGAAAAATAATTGCTCTGGACTCACCGTCAAAATTAAAACAGGAACTCGGAGGAGACATTGTAAAAATAACTTTTAATGATGGAATTCCTTCAAACAAAGATTTTGCCCATTTCGATTTTGTTCATAAGGTGGAACAAAATGGAAATTCTGTGACTATTTACATGGATGAGGTAAACTCAAACATGCATAGGTTAATAAAAGATTTAGAAGGTGTTCAAACCATAGAATACAAGAAACCAACTTTGAATGATGTGTTCTTGAAACTTTCAGGGGATTCCTTATCCGGAGATAGTCCAGAAGGAGGATTCATGCAAAGGTATGCTCAGTACAAAAAAACATAATTCAAAAATAGTATTAGGACAACTCTACGCATTATGGCTTAGAGAAATTAAGGTTTTTCTACGTGAAAGAAGTAGACTCATCGCTTCTACTTTTACTCCCTTGTTATGGTTATTTGTCATCGGCTCTGGCCTTGGGTCAACCAATCTTCAAATAGGAACAGACTATGAAAAGTTCATTTTTCCCGGAATTATTTGCATGTCGGTCATTTTTACATCGGTTTTTTTCGGTTCATATATAATCTGGGACAGAAAATTTGATTTTCTTAAAAGTGTAATGGTTGCCCCGGCAAGTAGAACGACAGTTTTTATTGGTAAAACTTTTGGGGGTATGACAACTTCGCTTTTTCAGGTCGCCATCATTCTGGCAATTGGTATTGTGCTGGGGATTAATTACAATGCAGTAACATTACTCCAAATATTATCAATTGTATTGATCCTTTCATTTTGTCTAACGTCACTGGGGCTGACGTTTGGGAGTTACATTGAGAGCTTGGAAGGATTTCAATTAATTGTTAGTTTTGTTGTGTTTCCATTATTTTTCCTAAGTGGAGCACTTTTCCCAATAGACAATTTACCTGCATGGCTAAAGTTCATTACTCTTGTGGATCCAGCTACATATTCAGTAGACGCATTAAGAAATAGTATATTACATTTAGGAACGTACTCTTTCGAACTTGACCTCGCCATCCTATTATTGTTTACTTTCATTATTACTCTGATTGGGATCTTTTCTTTTAAGAGAATGAAGGCTGTTTAATACAAATTCGATATAAAACTCTATTTGCTTACTTTGTTATCACGAAGGGTGTCAAATAATAATTATCATTCTGGAAACCATTTAACATAAAGATAAGCGCTTCACAGAATCATGATTTAAACATGGTGGCCCAATTGTTATGATCAAATCTCTTCATCCAGATCCTCAAAAGCCCTAGCTTTTGAAATCTCATGCAATCTCATATTGGATATTCTTTCAAATTCTCTTTTACTTAAGATCCCTTTCGTCTCTAACAACTCTACTAAGGTATCCATCTTGATTCCAAATTCATCTTGCGATGATAATTCTTTACCTGTAATTTTTCTCTTTGAGGGTCGATTCTTTTTCATGCCCAATTAATTATTTCAATAATATGATATTAGTGTAATTCGCTCTAATTCATATTTTGGTTGTGTGGACTTGGCTTGAATGTGATTAAACCATTCCATATGCATTTGGTGAGTTGATTCAACCGTTCTTATCCATAATTTACGTAATACTTGTATCTTTTTTCCACCTCTTTGTTTTTACCTGACAATATTACATCGGATTGATACCTTAATCGTTTTTTCACAAAATCCAATATGTCCTTAGAATTTGGATAATTTTGATACCCTGATGTTAAGGAATTCTCAAACAGGTTCATAAAATCAACTACCTTCAATCTGTATTCATCGCATGTTGGACTCTTGTTATTTGTCACTTTGAACCACGTCGTTGCACTTGGGGCTGCAAATGAGCGAGCCAGCTCTTCCAATACCCTTTCCATTTCAAAAAAATCCAGCACAGATTCACCTTATCTTAGTACCTCAACTAGGGTGTATAAGATTATGGTGTCCTTATTACAAAATTACAAATATTTGCGCCTGATAAGAATAAATTTGTGCTAAGGTAGGTATACCTATATTTTGAACTTGATTAAAGAAGAATTATCATCATCGTTATCATCATCCACCTTACTTTGGATTTATTTTTTGGTTGCAGTAGGAGTAGCACTCCAAGTTGGAGCTGCTAATTGGGATATCATATGGCATGGTGCTGTTAATGTTGAATCCTTCTTTACTCCACCGCACACAGTCTTGTACTCTGGAGTAGGCTTATCACTTATCGCTACTATTGCAGGGCTAATATTTTCAATAAAACAAAAGACTTCGTTAAAGAAACCCTTTTCAATCTATTATAAAATTCCAAATCCGTTAAAACTAATTGCCTTGGGATGTCTTGTAGAGGTGTTCTCTGGTCAATTTGATAATTGGTGGCATGCAAATTTTGGATTCGACGGTCTCCTTAGTCCTCCGCATCTGATGTTAATAAGTGGAATGTTGCTGTCGATACTGGGTGCACTAATTGGAACCCACTTATCTGAAATTCATAAAAAATTCAAGATATTATCTGAAATGATTTGTTATGGGATACTTTGGATGATTATTATTAACTTTGTATTCATGTTTACGCTTCCCTTTTCGGAAGGTCAATACTTTGATTTTAATCCTTCTCCAAGTGCTGCACTAGTACTTGGGTCAACTCTACCTGGTATATTTACCGCCATAATTTTTTATTCGCTACAGAATCTCCCTTTTCCATTACGAATGACCGTTGTTACTGCTACTTTAATGACTTTACACTCATCCGCCACGATTACTTCCAATAATTATTTTATGGGTCTATTTCCACTTTACCTTCTAAACCTACTCATACCTTTATCTTTAGATATTATTTCCATTTATACCCAAAAGAACAAGAAATTAGTTAGCATGTCTTTGAATAAGGAGCACAGACGCATTATATTTTCAATTGCCATCTCGCTCTTCTTTATTACGTTCTATTTTCCATGGTCAGTGAATATGTTCAAATCCTTCTTTGGAATAGATCTAATTACTTTCGAAAGCGTACTGATATTTGAACAACTCTTGTGGAAATTCATCATACCAGTTTTGATGCCAGTTTCGTTCATTTCAGCATATGTGGGTATTTTGATTTGGAAAAAATCTTGTGGATATTCCAAGTTTACTGATATCTTCAAAGTTGCTGTTAGATGAGGACACGGGCTCAATAATTGCCGTAATTTATCTAAATCATTTCGCTGAATAGATTTTGAATGACATTTTTACAATTATTTATCGAGTTTCAAAAAATCTCCCGTAATCTATATTGCTAAAAAATTATGAAATTAGAATAAGGCCGTCTGAATGCCGATTATGTATAAATGATAAATGTTGAATAACCACCGGCATAAAATGGAAATTTAGAGTTCTGACAATTCAATATAACAAAATACTGTATTAAACATCCGGTATATAGATAATAAAACGGTTTCAAAATAGTTAACCTTAATAATCTTGTTTAATCAATTATTATATTACAGTATGGACAATAAAGAATTTCTAGCATTCCAGCTAATGTGGATAGTAATCTCAATTGGCATAAGCATAACAGTATCATTGTTCGTTCCCTTTCCGTATTCTTGGGTAATCATTATAGGCATATTTCTTTTGATGGGCTTCTATATGCGGAATAGAATGGCGAAGAAAATGGGCTCAGGGGTAGGCATGTTTGGTTCACTTTCATCTCCTTTCTCTGGAAATTCAGTTAACTACTACTGTATGAGCTGTGGGACAAAACATAGAGAAGCCTCATGTCCAAGATGTGGCTCAAAGATGAAAAGAGTAGGATAAATTCAGACAATTTTTTATCTGGTTCATTGTTCTCTAAAAACAAAAATCAGCAATGCAAAGGATAGCAATTAAAATTGAGAGTGAAAAGAGTTAGACAAATTCACTTATCCGGCGTTGTTTTGAAGAACTTATATATTCTTGTGTTACTTTAGTTAATTCTTCTATTAATTCATTGAACCCAAATACGATATTCCTTTTTGACACTTCGTCTTTAAGATTGTCAAGTACTTTATCAATATAGGTTTTGATCGCACTCTGATTATTATCATCCATAAAGGGTTCTTGAAAACCATATATTCTTTCATACTCTTCAATAGTCCAAGATATTCCAAATAATCTAAGAATCTCTCGAATTCTAACCCATATGTCATGCCTCAGTCGTAGAACTGATCCCGATATGTATCTTATACCGACTTGTTGACACTTATCAACTATTGATGCTATATGTTCCTCACTATCAGTAATGAAAGGAATAATCGGATCAATGTTAACACAACACTTGATTCCAGAATCTACAAATTTCATTATCGTTTCAAAAACTCTTGTTGTAGGAGGCGTTCCCGGTTCAATAATTCGTTTTATTTTTTCATCGGTAGTTGTTATCGACCAAACTATAAAACAATTAGAGCTGTAATTACGAAATAGATTCAGGTCACGTTCAATCAGAGACGATTTGGTGAACACATAAAATGGAATTTGAAATTGCTGTAATACCTGAATACATCTCTTCGTAATGCCAAACTTTGCTTCCGCAAACTGGTAAGCATCCGTTGCAGATGATATCATAACAGGTAACATTGACGTACTTTTCCATCTATTTAACTCTGACTCTAATATCTCCGGCGCATTAATTTTCCCATAGATCTTGTCATAAAAATCCGGTGACCATTTATACGTTGCATAACAATATCCACACCTGTGATGACATCCTTGATATGGGTTTATAGTCATCCCTATATGTGATCCTACTTTGAAATAACGGAGAATCGATTTTGAATATTTTCTTTCAATTGTAGGGGCCCTGTTGGAATACCACAACAAGACTATGAACTTAAGAG
This sequence comes from Nitrososphaeraceae archaeon, assembly GCA_036280615.1. Classification (GTDB taxonomy): domain Archaea; phylum Thermoproteota; class Nitrososphaeria; order Nitrososphaerales; family Nitrososphaeraceae; genus TA-21. Next base: position 2,023 of record DASUQJ010000087.1, on the reverse strand, counting down.
CCTTAATTAGGATTGAATTACCCTTAGTTGAGGGGGAGGGGATATCATTCTAATTTTTATGAATCATCCAATCTTCTAATAAATGTATTATCTACTTTATTGATGATTGATTGAATGAAATTAAAAACTGGCTTTACTTCTGAAAGAGGCCCGCTTATTTCAAATCTTATCCCGCCCTGAATTCTAATTTTGGACGTCTTGAAGAAAATTCCTTCTTCATTATATTCTATACCATATATGCTTTCTAGTCTTTCACTTATCACATCTGGAGATTTAAAAAGACGCCCTCTTTCGGAATAAAGCAGTACTCTGAGATTAGTAATTATGATGTTGTATTTTTTTTCGGTACACTTTAGTTTCGTCTTTGTTCTGAACATTATGTTCTCTTGGGGAAGTAATATTTCCTTAAGCGCCAAGAACACAATATGTATAGCAATGGGTTATATTCATAAAAGTCTAATGATTTTATTTATTCTACTAATAAATGTGAATGATCTTAAATTCTGTTAAAATGTTTCATAACAAGAATTCATTTGGACCGTTTACTCGTCGTGCTAATTTGCATTGCAATATTCGCCATATTATCAGTGAGCTTTGGTCTAAAAACGACATTCCCTACTGAGCAAAAAACAGATGCCGGTCAGGAAGATGATCTCAAATTATGTTGCCCGTTTCCTAATCTACATGAAAATCTGGACTTTCAGTTGACTTCACTTATGAATGATAAAATCATCAATCAGCTTCTAATAACGCGCTTTTGCCCGGCTTCGAAGTTACTCGTTTATAGACTCAATATGTTCTTGAGTTAGACATTGATGGGCTCGTACTGTTGGAGTTGTAGAGAGCGGACAAAAGGAGTAGAGCGTCTGACTCCATATCTAGTATATTTACCATCAACATTTAAATCTCAACCATATCTATCTTGTATTTATGAATGGTATCCATAATGCAATCTTGCAGATGCCAGTCGGATATGAAATTTTGATCATCATAGTTATCATTGTGGTGTTATTTTTCGGTGTCAAGAAAATTCCTGAATTAGCTAGGTCCTTTGGAAAGGCAACAGCAGAGTATGAAAAGGCACGAATTGAAGCCAAAAAAGAGCTAGCGCAAATTAAGGGCACTGATAAGATCGGCCGTGAAAAACTTGAAGAAATAGCCGAATCGTTGGGAATAGATTATACTAATAAAAATGACGATGATCTTAGAAAGGCCATCGAGGGGGCTGTTAATAAAGAAAAAAATAGTTAATTTAGTTTAAGCACATCCAGTAATCACAAATTGTTATTTTCAGATTATTTTATTTGGAAAATTTTATTTATAACAGATAGCTTCTGCATGCATAAACATGATAGATGCTGATACGATATCTAAGATATTAAGAAACTATGATGTAAAAAATATACACTTGGCAGTTATTGGCAGTCATTCCGCTTTAGAAATAATGGATGGTGCAAAGGACGAAGGATTGAGGACTGTATGCATATGTCAAAAAGGACGAGAATTACCATATCTGAGATTTAAGAGATTGGCAGATGAAATAATTTTATTAGATAAATTCTCAGACTTACTTTTCAAAGAAAATCAAAACAAACTTAAGGAAATTAATAGCATTATAGTGCCACATCGTGCGTTCACTGCATATCTAGGGTACGATTCAATTGAAAATGATTTACAATTACCAATACTTGGAAATAGGAACTTATTTCGTGCGGAGGAAAGGAGTTATGATAGAAATCAGTATTTTTTACTGAAACGAGCACAAGTAAACCATCCAAAGATCTACAAAAATTATTCTGAAATTAATGGATTGGCCATAGTGAAGATTCAAGAATATGAACGAAAGCTCGAGAGAGCTTTTTTTGTAGTCAGCTCGGCACAAGATTTTCTGGTAAAATCGGAAAATAAGATAAAAGAAAAGGTGATCACTAAGGAAGATCTGGAACTGTCTGTAATTGAAGAATTTATAGTAGGAACCTATTTTAATTTTAATTTTTTTTCCTCACCGCTGACTCTTGAAACC
>DASUQJ010000086.1:0-5968 GCA_036280615.1 Nitrososphaeraceae archaeon | reverse complement strand
ATAGAGGCGGGAGCTACAGCAGACATTGAAACTACCAATATCAACCCAGCAGAATATCCATTCCATTGCACAGTTCATCCATACATGATGGGCAAACTTGTAGTACAGTAGTGAATGGCCATGACAAATTTTATTCCCCGTCCAAATAAATGCGGCCAAAATGCTTTTATTGATATAATGTTTGAACTACATTCACCTAATAGAGGTAGTTAGAAAGATTGGTTAAGCTCTTGTAGCAAACAAGGCGAGCTATCCATATGATTTTGTAAAATTTTACACTTTATGAATGAGACCAAATACCTACGTGGTATAAAACATTATTACACATTGTCATCTTATATTCTGTCAGTTGACAAATTGCGAAATATGTGGATCAAGATTTGGTAGTAGATCCTGTCTTATATGTTCAAAAATTGTTTGCTCATCGTGTACAAACAGGCAGGGAACGAAATGTACAAGATGTAGTTCAAGGAAGGTAGAAAAGGTTTCATTCTTCAAAAGGAATTTACCGTATATAGCGCTAATAGTTGCAATGTGGTTCTTTGTTTCCGGACTCTATCCCTTCCCATACTTTATGGCAATTGGTGCCCCAGTAGATATGGGAATTATGCAACCAGTACTAATCGCGACAACAGTAATGACTATCCCCTTTATTTTTATGCTGTTCGCATGGAAAAAACGGTCAGAGAGAATGAGATCTGACTAAATTATTTCCACGTAATGAAATGATTTTTATTGAAACGTATCAGTTGATCATAATATGGTTGGAACTGGTTTGAATGGGGAAGTAATATCTGGGATATCTCTAACAGTGTTTGGTATCATGTTAGTACTTTTTGGTACAGTTAATCAGGTGGCAGCTATTCTAATCCCTGCCGATATATTGATCATTTCTATTGGAATAGCCGTGATAATAGTTGGAGTATTTACAAATAGAAAAAACCCAATAATTCGATCCTGATGGTCCAACTTTTCTAACTTTGTTTCAGTTTTTTTTATGAATTAGAATATCTTTTTGTCTAAATTTGGGCAAAATTGATTTTTAGACAAGAAAATTTTAATAAAAGTAGTAGAATACATTAGTAACTATGAAAAGAGTAGAGGCGATAATTCCTCAGTCAAAAATGACAGATGCGTTTTCTGCATTGAAAGAATTGAACATTGGTGGTTTTACCTATTACGATTCGAAAGGAAGAGGCGTGAATCCTCCCGCGGCAGTACATTCGGGCAGAGGTACGTCCCTTTATACACCTGAATTTAATCCCAACTTAACTATCTTTACTGTAGTGGATGATTCTCTTGTTGAACAAGTAGTGAACAAGATACTTGCAAGTACAAGCACCGGCCTTGCAGGTGAAGGAAAAATTTTCATTTCACCAGTAGATGAAATCGTCGACATTGGAACAAAGTCAAAAGATAAGCCCTAATAATTTTCAAAAATTATTTTGAGAGTCGGCCAATAAGCTCAATTTTCATTATTACTTTTTTGCTAGTGATTCTAAAGCCTGACTAATATTCAGAGCTCCTTTATTTCTTGCATAATCTTCTAGGAGGTGGATCTCTTCTTTTGAAAAGCAAATATACATATTCCTTTTTGAATTAGGCATATCATAAACGGATGTTAGGAATCTAATATACTTTTCTTAAAGTGGTTTCGTAAACTTACCGTTGGCTTAGTTCTTTTTGTCTCTCTGTAAAGTTTCGTTGGGGAAAAGAATTTATTAATTTATTTGCTACATATATTGCCTCACCGAAATCAACGAACTCACGTATCGCACCGTTACCCACTTTTTTTGACTGCATAACTAATCGTCGGCTTCTATGGTGATACTTGAATCAAAAAAAATGTAATTTGTATTAAGTTTTACTTTAGTTCCCAGATTTTTGTTACTGCGTTACCTTTTTGATTTACTTCATTAGCGAATACGCCAACGGTTGATGACAGCTGGTCAAATACTCCTCCAGAGGTAGCATTGAAGAATACTATACCATGGTTCCGAAAATATCCATCTGATCCCATATTACCTAGCCCCTGAATTCTATAAGTGGCTACTTCACCTTTTGAATCCATTATAATCCCTTGACCATGAATTCTCGATACACCATCAGTTCCTGATTCCACCATGACAGTACCGAAGTCTGAAATATTTGTTGTTCCTCTGTAATTACCTCCACCTACCCAAGAAACCTCCATTGCTGCTTTATCAGGCTCAGGTATTCTCATTCCAGATCCCGAACTGAATACAACAATCATAAGATCACCGACTGAAGCGGTAACATTTTCTGGTCGAAGAGTGGGATCGACGGCCATCATATGTTCAGGAGGAGGCGCAAATGTAAATTGGTTGGACATGATACTGTACGTGATCATTATAACTAGCAGAAATGCTGTTAGTAAACTTAATTTTGAACTAACAAACTTCAAGGATCTCAATATATTAACAGTACTTACGCTTTCATTTTATAAATGAATTTCCCAACCTAATTCACTACTATCCGACCAAAATTTAATTTACTTTAACCTCTAAATTAGGTTTCATAGAGCAATCAAAACTTCAACTGGGGTAGGATTATTTTTGGTTGGCAAGGTCTATAATCAATCAAAAACTATACACACTCACATGGTCATATTGTTCAAATTTGAAACCCATGATAATACCTCCTGTTTTTTCAATTTTGATATGATAATATTGGCTTGCTTCAAAATTTCAATTCCATCTTCCGGATAAGAGTCCAAGATGACTATCCTGCCGATTCCAACACTAATTACCATTTTGCTGCACTCGAGGCATGGCGCAAAAGTTGAGTATAAAGTAGAACCCTTGGTACTTCCAGTTCTAAATAGGGCGCATTGCATTATTGCGTTTGCTTCCGCATGAGTGCAAAAACATCTTTCCAGATTTTCCCCAGACTTTATCTTGTTATTCTGTTTGTCCAAGCATCTTGGACAACCGCCATCAAAGCAATTTTTGATTCCCGAAGGAGTCCCATTGTAGCCTGTAGATATCTGTCTGTTGTCTTTAACAATTACACAACCAACTTGACGACTCAAACAATTTGATCGTAATTTTGCTATTTCAGCTTGAAGCATAAAATATGTATCCCAATTTGGTCTGTTTCTCATCTTCTAATGAGAACATCTGTGATTATTTAACATAATCGATTCTTGAAATTGGAAAACAATTCTATTACATTTACAACTGGAGCAGTTATTTTTCATAACGTTCAACATGTCCAGGCAATCCCATTTCTTTGAGTAATTCTTGGAATTCGTTCTTATCTCCATTGACAATAATACTTATTCTGCCCTGGCCGCTTTTTCTCAAATTATTATTAATTTTCAAAAACTGTCTTATTTCTTTAACAGCGTTTAGAGCAGGATCAATGACCCTTATTGAAGGATACATCGAAATAATATTTGATCTAACGAATGACAAGTGGGTACTTGATAACACCAAGACATCTAAGTTTATATCTTTCAATCCTTCAAGGGTCCTTGATATGGTATCGTGTGTATATTCATTATCCTTTAGAAAAATACCATTTTCTACGATCTCTATTATCGCTGAGGCATCAAATTTAGTAACAAAGATATCTTGAGGCACATCTGATTTGATACGTTCTTCAAGATGCTTGCTCTGTATAGTTGCTTTTGTGCCCAGAATGCCGATATGTTTCCTTTTTGTAGTTTTAGAAGCTTCTTTTAACGGGATATTCACACCTACGATGGGAATAGGCGTCATGGATCTTATCTTACTCAACATTTGAATTGAAGGAGTAATTGAAGCAACAACGATTATTTTTGGAGAAAAACTTGATAGGATGGAGATTGTCTCTTTCATTATTTGTTCAAGATTATCTACTGATTTTTCGCCGTAAGGAAAATTTTTCCTGTCAGCAAAATAGATAATATTTTCCTTTGAAATCTGGCTCCGTATACCTCTAATAACAGATAGTGATCCTAGTCCAGAATCAAATACCGCTATTGACTTGTCATGAGTTATCAAGTTTCATTTTATTAATTGCGAACCCAATTTATATCATCTCTAATAGGGATGAAAGTAGCTAAAAGCATCGGATTGACAAATTGATTCATGCCTCTAGGAGGTGAATAAAAGTTGTTTTCACACAATTATGTGAACGAACCATTCTGATATTGTGAACTTTGTCGGTTGTCCTGAAAGGGATACTTATTCTAGTTTACCATCTAGTGTATCAAGTTGAGATAATTGTTTACTAGGTCTTCGTCTATAATACCTTGGATCACTTTCGAAGCTCCGTCCGACAATTTAATATCCATAGCTACGGCACTCAATGGTATTTCAAAGTTTGATATATGATTTTCATTTTTAGTTTCAAATACTTTTTGTGCAGTGCCATTGGTGATGTTAAAACAACTAATTCTACCTATTCTTCTAAGTCCCGCTCCTCCTATCCTACCCCCCGCAGAGCCTCGTGACTCCTCAACAAAGAGTATGAATATAGTGTTCTCAGTTTTTTTACTCAAGTCAATATCCTTTTTACATACTACGATTTTTCTCGAACCCTCAAGTAATGCTGAATTTAATGATTCTGTTTTTTCCGCCATGGCAATTCAAATGATGACAAATACAGAAATATATCACTTTTGATGGAATCTGAAGTTCAACTACATGTCACAAGTCACTCATTTTGATTTTTCTTATTAATTCCAATATGGTGTCAGCATCGTTCGCTTCTGGAAACTTTTCCAAGTATAAATTAAAAAAATTGAGCGCCTGCTTGTATCTCTTTTTATGAAGAAATACCATTCCTTTGTCTCGTAGGCTATGTTGATCGTCGCTATTGATACCCAATATCATTTCGTTTACAAGCTCAGCACTGTCAAAGTCCTGACATTCAAAAAAGCTCGTTTTAAGATTGTTCAACATTCTAATAATAACGTCTGGGTTTGAAGCCTTGTCAACCAGTTTTCTGGTCAATGCAATATTCATTTTTGGATAAAAATGGTCCAATAGTTCTTTTAGAGAGTAATCATCCATTATTCTTCCTTCATTAAATGGATCTATTATTATCTCATTTTCTTCATCATCTAATACATGTTTTACCATAAAGTGGGATGGAAAATTCACAGGATAAAGTTTAAACTTTAGCGAATTGGCCAATTGTATATATAATATTGATAGTGTTATTGGATTTCCTGTTTTTCTCTTTATTACCGTATTGAGCAAACTGTTTGAAGGATTGTAATAATCATCTCTATTCCCCTTAAAATTTTCAATCTTGTACAATTGATGATTTATTTTTTCTATAAATTGAGTGGGTCTGAATTCCGATGAACTTTTCATTGACTTTGCAATGTTTTTACCAATTTCATCAATTTTTGCCAACTCGTCTTGAATTACCAAATTACTGTATGCCACTATGCGTGAAATGTGTAAAGCGTATTCTGCTAATTTTGATGGATCATTTAGTGCCATTTGACTAACCACATTTGTTTGCCAATCACTCAGTGCTGCCGGGATATTTTTAGCCATTAATCACTTGAATTATTTATTCCTTGAATATATAATTTTGATGAACGTGAGAAAATAAAGTCGGGAATAAGAATATTTGTGAATTTGGTTTTGTTCGGAATTCTTCAGACGGATTAAATGTTAGAATTAAGTTTTGGGTACGGTACGGTTAGCTTTTTATTAATAAAAATATACTAGATGTGGAGGCATCAGATTTTGGATTTGACTATCGAAAATAAACACGAGCGACTGAAAGATATCATAAGGGAAAGAGGTATTGTCATAAAAAATGTAACTCTATCTAGCAACAGAAAAAGCAAATTCTACTATGATATCAAGTCGATTGTAAGTGAGCCCGAAGGTGCTGCTCTTATTGGTGAGTTGATGCTTGCGCATATATTAGAGATTGAACCGAAGACAATGTCAGTAGGAGGGTTAGAATCTGGAGCAATTGCTATTGCTACTGCCATAGT
>DASUQJ010000085.1:0-12706 GCA_036280615.1 Nitrososphaeraceae archaeon | reverse complement strand
TCTATTAAACAGTCGGCCGGTCAGTGCACGGTAATGATTGAAATCCCAAAGGGCAGTAATATAAAATATGAATATGATACAGAAAGTGGTTTTATCTTGGTTGACAGGAAATTGTTTACTGCAATGTATTACCCATGTAATTATGGATTCATACCAAACACACTTGAGAAAGATGGAGATCCCGTCGATGTTTTAGTACTAGGAGAAACTCCGTTAGCACCATTATCTCTAATAAAAGTAATACCCGTAGGCGTACTACAGACTGAGGATGAAGAAGGTCAAGATTCAAAAATAGTAGCCATACCGACATCCAAAATTGATCCTAGTTTCTCATCTGTTCAAGATATCGAAGATGTGCCACAACATCTGAAGGACCAGATAAAACACTTTTTTGAACACTACAAAGAACTCGAAAAAGGAAAATTTGTGAAAATATCAGGATGGGAAGGAAAAGAGTCTGCTGTAAGAAAAATAACTGATTCAATTAGCAGCTATCAAAAAGTAAGCGAGGGTTAAAGAGCCTTAAACTGCTCACTCCATCTAACATATGCTCGAATCATGTCCATGCTTACGCTGGGTTTTCTCATTTTCAGAATTTCCTTAAAATCCAGTTCCGTGATGGACCGAGTATTTGCATCGCTATCTAATCCCTTTCCACTTTGAAATAGTTCATCCACGACACGCAATTGAGCAGACTGACATATGTCCTTGACATCACTCCCACTGTAACCATCAGATATCTTTGCCAAATCTTCTATTTTTAAGGAAGATTCCATTTGTAACCTTCTTGTATACTGGTCAAAGAGGTGAAATCTGGATTCCCTGTTTGGTAAAGAAACATAAATCCTTTTTTGAAACCTTCTAAGAAAACCTGCTTCCAAACTCCATGGTTTGTTGGTTGCACCAATGACGTACAATTTTGATTCCCTTGATTTTCCATTTATGCCATCCATTTCGGTAAGGAATTGATTTTTTACTCTAACTTCACCCCCAACCTCACTGTTTCTATTACCTAAAAGTGAATCTATTTCATCAACAAAAATCAGAACAGGAACGCCTTCACTATCGTGTAACTTGCGTGCCATTGAAAATAATTTTGAAACATTTTTCTCTGCCTCACCTAACCATTTACTCATCATCGAAGCTGCATCAACATTTATGAAATAACCTTCGATTTCAGCTGCGGCAGCCGCTGCGAGTAACGTCTTTCCACAACCAGGAGGTCCAAATAGTAGAATGCCCCGTGCCCATCCTAACGGAAGTAGATCAGGCCTTATCGTGGGATAAACTATAGACTCTCTCATTGCTCTCTTCGCATCCTCCAAACCAATCACTTCATTCCATGATACCTTCGGTTTATCAGTCATCAGAAGTTCTTCGAAGTACAAGCTGCATCCTCCGTTCGTGTCGTTCCTTTTCTTTGCTGATTGCATGTTGTTAAGTATCGAATTTGGTGAATTTGCAGATTTCTGGTCATTATGTCCAACTTTAGTAATATCAGAATCATATAATGGATTAGACATTTGCAGTGCTTTGATTCTATTTTGATAAGAATTTGCTCGTTCCATGTAAATTTTATTCAACTTGTAATCAGGATAGATTTGTACTAACTTAACTAATGCTTCAACAGCCCTCTGATAAGCGCTTATTGCTAGCCCATTGGAACCTTCCGAATCCAATCTAATTGCTTCAGCAGCATATTTACTAGCACTATTCTCTAGTTCCTGTGGAGCTAAACTCATATACTCATACAAATTCGGAGCATTCCTTTGAATTACTGCATTGTGAATCTATATTGGTCAAGGGACAAAATAAATTGAACAAAGACTAAAAAAAATTGGCTTAGGTTAGTCCAAAACCATAAAAAAATATACAGTATTTACCTCAAAGTAGTATTTTGTATTTGGAGTGAATATCTTTTAATCAGTAAATCATCTTGTAGTTATGAAATGTTATTGATTGTAAGAAAATCCTAGTATAAATCATCTATCTTGTAGTATTATGATATTTCAGCTTTACATTTTTTTTTGTTTTGTCCAATCAAATTGACATCTTGCTTTACGTCCAAAATGTAAAAAAAGTGCACATGATTAAACGCCCTAATGATATACCTAATTATCTAGAACTTGTAGCAAATCTAGAAGAGTTTGGACTATCAAAATATGAGTCTATGGCATACATTACTTTGGTTTCAAGAGGAACTCTGGGCGCAAGTGAGATAGCCTACTATTCTAACCTTCCCAGAACAAAAATTTACACGACCCTAAAAAAATTAGAAAGAAAAAAACTGTCAACCATTTCGAGTCAGAAACCAATGATAGCGACAGCGACCCCGCCTAGCGAAGCATTTGGAGAGTTAATTACTTTGCAAGAAAGAAGATTATCATCAATGTATAATATTTTGGATAGCCTGAAGAAACTGAGAGAAGAGGATAAAAAGTCCTATGAAGAAAAAAAGTACATAACTTTGGAACCAAATATAGTGGTACAAAAAATTAAAGAATTAATTTCATCCAGCAAATCGAATATAGATTTGATTCTCGATTCTTGGGGACAAAATGTTGTTTTTCAATGTAAGCCTTCTATAATAGGAGCCACTAAGAAGGGGGTGCAAATCAAAATGTTACTTGGTGATGAATCTATCATCAGCGAGGGAATTGGTACGTTCCCAGACGGAGTAGAAATTAGGTCTGATACTGTATCCGGAAATATATTGATTTTCGATTACAAAAAAATTATTTTTATCGACAGTACAAATGGAAAAGCTTCATTAATACTGACGGCAGATCCATATGGCTCATCATATGTCAAATTATTTGATGAAAAATGGAAAAAAGCATTGAGGCTCAATACCGTTATGCTTGGCAATAAAGTTCCAAAAGAAGCATTAATTCTATCAAAAATAGTAGAAAACGATCTTTCACAAATATTATTGGACATGTCAATTATGCAGGATAACAATTATACCTCGCTAATCAATGAGATTGAAAAATTTAGCAGTGAAACAAATTGCCAAAGTATTGAGGAAATAGTAAGTATTGTAGATTATGCACTGAGAATAAGCTACTCTGGATATCTAAAATATGAAAACCAAGAGAACATGTTAAAGCTGCATTTTGACTCAAAAGAAAGATCAATGGTACCTTGGGCCATAATTATTGTGGCCTATGTCAAGAAATTTGGAAACGATGCACAAATCATATATGACAATAGCCAATTGAAAGCAAACACAATATACATAAAGCTCCTACATCCAGCAGTGATTCAGCCAAACTAAATAGTGCTAGATGTGATGTTTTATTATTTATTCTTGATTTTTACCAATTTTTGAACCTATCAATTTTTTATATCGTACGCGCAGTTTGTTGCCACATAGCGAACAAATTGTTTGAGTTGGTGGATATCCCCTCCCACAGCTTTTACAGAACTTCACCCATTTTCTTCTATCCCTAATGCCTTTTGTTCCTAAATTTAGTAAATCAATTGACAAAGTTTTTGCCAAATTACATACTGCAAAGTCATCGGTTACCAGTGTTGCATTGAACTCCTTGGCCAAAGCAACAATTGAAATATCAGCGTCAGAAAGTCGGGTTTCGCCTATTTGTTTTACGACAAGTCTAACGGTTCTTAATGTGTTATCGCTGGGTTGAAATATCATTATTCTCCTGTTTGATATCAAACTATCTAAAATTGAAAGATTACTTTGAATGTGGGAAATCTCTGCAAAAACAAACCCTGTCGTAATGCATGTGATATTAGAACGCAAATGAAATCCTTGATAAAACGCAGTTGCATCTAGTGCAAATCTTGATTCCGTTCTAGAAACCAAGTTTTTCAAGTTGTCTTATTCCCCTTTTACCAATACGGAGGAATACTCCATCATATGGATATTTAGAAATAGTGATGCTATTTTTTTCCTTGGCATCAAATACTTGTTGACCGTCATTAATTATTTTGGAATTATCAGTAGAACTAATAGTAATATCCTTCAATTCGACAATTAATGCGGGTGTTTTGTTAACAGGAGCAATAGGTAATATCATAACACAATTCATGTTTTCATGAACTATGGGTCCACCTAATGAAAGAGCATGTCCCGTCGACCCTGTTGGTGTTGAAATTATTACTCCATCCATTTTTTGGGATACGGGGTAGTCGAGTACGTTGATAGTAATTGTAGGAGTCTTGGTCAAATTTGTTCTTGTTATAACTATATCATTGAGGGCCGGACCTATAATTTTACCATCAATATGTGCCTGTAGCCTCAGCCTATTGTCATAAAAATAATTCCCACTAAAAATATCATGTAGCTGCTGTTCAATGGGTTTTGTATTTGCCTCTGCAAGGATACCTCTGGTACCTCCTATGTTCAAACTGAAAACAGGTGTACTCTTCTTTATCATTCTAAATGCACGAAGGGTTGTTCCGTCTCCCCCAATGGCAAAAACCACATCAAGATCAATATTCACAAGTTCTGTGGGATCAACGAAATGAACATTATTGAAATCTAGAGGTTCGATTGAGAATATTTTGATCTTTTTTTCGTCTAAAAACCTCGCAATAAACCTTGCCGCATCCTTTGCTAACTCATTCCTAATTTTTGTTATTATAGCAGCCTTGTTGATCTGAAGAACCAATTAACAAGTTAGTTTCTTGCATGACATAAATGCATTTTTGTAGAATATTTAGATATCCACACGAATAAATATCCTCTAAATAATTCGATTTATGGGCCGATAGCTCAGCTTGGCGGAGCGTTCGACTGATAATCGAAAGGCCGAGGGTTCAAATCCCTTTCGGCCCACTCGTAAATGATAACGATTATGAAATTAAGGTGACATGTTACGATATTCATCTTTTGCCCAATCAATAAGTGACTTTAGATCAGTAGTACTGTAATCAACATCCATCTCCTGAGATACCTGCAACAAATCATTATTAGTAAAAATGGCGATCCTTAAATCGTTCTCGACCTTCTTCCTTAATGCCTTGATCGTATTAGACAGGAATTTCAGTGTATTTGCATTAAAAGAAAATATCATGACTGCAGAAAGGCCATTCATATTTTTTAACTTCTTAGTAATGAGTCTCTGAATATCAATATCAAAAAATGGATCAATTTTGTTCTCAACATTTCCTAAATACAATGAATGCCATCCTATCAAATGTAAAATTACCGAAGCTATTCTTGCATAGTAAGTTGCCTCTTCTGATCCAGAAACAACTATCGAATAGGCTTTTAATTTAGCAGTATCTATTGTAGAAACAAATTTTGTCATCAGTACGAGGTCCAGAGCAGTAGTAAAAATCAATAATTTTTCGCTTTCGCTAATTTTCCCTCTGTTGTACATGTCATTTAATATATTTAAAGTTGGTAAAATAATATCAAATAGTATTCTTTCTTTTGACATAGTTGAAAATAACAAATTCGAAATAATGATTATTGCTTGTGATTCATTTCCTTGAATTAAGCAATCTAAAAATTTTTGTTGTAAGTTGTGAGTATTTAACGGGAATTCAATCAGAGGAGCGTCTTTGTCCAAGTACCAAATATTAACGGTTCCAATTTTTTTTTTCTTATCAACCCTTGTGAAAGCATCAGACTCAAGTATTTTGTAAGTGTCATTCGATTTATTTTGGTTTTGGAGGAAAGTTCAATTCCAGACAGACCAGCGTAGTTTTGAGACAGAGCAGAAAATACCTTTTGCTTTACTTCTTCAAAATTATACCCGTAATGCATATGGAGATATTGATCATGTATGTTTTAATAGTTTTCATTTTTTGAATGACATTTTCAAGATTAATCAAAAAAATATAAGTCTATACTTATATCGGTTGCATTAGGTATGTCCAGTAAAAAAGCCGTATTAGCTTTCTCTGGTGGGTTGGATACTTCGGTATGTGTAAAATATCTTCAAAATAATCATAACATGGAGGTAATTACCGCTACCGTCGACTGTGGACAAGAAGATGACTTTGAAGAAATTAGGAAAAAATCAAAGATTCTTGGGGCGATAAAGCATGTTAATATTGGTGCCAAAAAGGAATTCGTTGAAAGGTATGTCAATAGATCAATAAAGGCAAATGGTCTTTACCAGGGAAAATATCCACTAGCAACGGCGTTATCGCGTCCCTTAATTGCAGACAAAATAATGAAAGTCGCTGCGCAGGAGGATGCAATTGCGGTTGCCCATGGATGTACAGGTAAAGGAAACGATCAGGTTAGGTTCGATATTGCAATGTTGTCGATAGATCCAAGTATCAAGATTATTGCGCCAATCAGGGAAATGAATCTTACACGGGACCTTGAAATAAAATATGCAAAGAGAAATAATGTTCCGCTTAATGAGGAAATCAAAAAATATAGTACTGACATGAACATATGGGGAAGGGCAATAGAAGCAGGAAAATTAGAAGATCCATGGATAGAGCCTCCCGAAGAAATTTTTAGCTTAGTTAAAAATAAGAATATTCCTCCGGAATATCTTGAGCTGGAATTTGAAAGAGGAATACCCGTTGGAGTGGACAATCGAAAGATGAGCTTAATGAACATAATTACATATTTGAATATCAAGGCAGGTAGACATGGAATTGGGGTGATAGATCATATAGAAGATAGAGTTGTTGGTATAAAGACCAGGGAAATATATGAGGCCCCAGCAGCGCTAACGATTCTAACAGCTCACAAAGATTTGGAGCAATTGGTACTGACTAAACATGAGCTAAGGTTTAAACAAATCGTGGATGATCAGTGGAGTTGGATGGTCTATTCTGGATTATGGTTCGATCCTCTTAGAGAGGACTTGGATAAGTTTATAGATTCAACCCAAAACAGAGTTACAGGAAAAGTTAAAATGAAATTACAAAATGGATCCGCTAAGGTAGTTGGAAGAAAGTCCAAGAATTCACTCTACAGGCAGAGCCTTGCCACATATGCATCAGATTCCATTTTCGATCAAAACCTTGCAAAAGGTTTTATAGAGTTATGGGGGATGGAAACAGTTATTGCTAATAAATTATCAAAGAACTTACCTACGAAGGGCAAAGGAGAAGACTAGAAATGAAAAAAGAATGTAAAGACTGTGGAGCTGAGCTGACTATACCACAGGATTCAATGGTTGGAGAAATTATAACATGTCCAGATTGCGGCACCGATTTTGAAATTGTATCAAAGAATGAGGACAGTGTTGAGATGAAGGAAGCTGAGTCAGTCGGAGAAGACTGGGGACAATAGTTGATTAGAATATGCGTAATATATGACAAATTAAGATTTGAAGAAAAGAAAATATTCAACAATATCCGAGAAAAAGGGTTTGACGCTATTTTAGTAGACGGAAAATCATTAACATTTGATACTGAATCAAGTAAAAGTGATTCTAGATTTGGGGACATAGTATTACAGCGTATGATAAGTTATAACAGGGGTTTATACTTAACTTATTGTCTAGAACATGTTGGACTACCTGTTGTAAATTCATTTAATGTTAGCGAAATTTGTGGAAATAAACTAATCACATCATTAGTCTTGAAGAAGAATAATGTGCTTACACCCAAAACTACTTTTGCTTTTAGCACGGAATCAGCAAGAGAGTGTATGAAAAAACTGGGATACCCATTGGTAGTTAAGCCAATTATTGGTTCCTGGGGTCGCGGTGTTTACCAAATAAAAGACCAGTCTATGGCAGAAATGTTGTTGGATTCAAGACAAGATAATGATAATTCATTTTCAAGAATATATTATTTCCAAGAATTAATAGACCGTCCTTCTCGCGACATTAGATGCATTGTGATAGGAGATCAAATAGCTGCATCTGTCTATAGATATTCATCAGAGAATGAGTGGAGAACTAATGTAGCGGTAGGTGGTCGGACTGAAGAGGCTTCTTTGACTTCAGAATTACAGGAAATAGTGTTAAAAGCATCAAATGCGGTTGGTGGTGGTATTTTAGGAATTGATCTCATGGAAGACAAAGAGAGAGGCTATCTAGTACATGAGGTAAACAATACTGTCGAATTTAGAGGGGCATCAGCGGTGTGTAAATCTGATATTGCAGGAGCAATTACAGATTATTTGGTGAAGATCTCAACCAAATAGATTTGCATTTTAAACATCGCCTGTCAGTCTTAATTGTACTGTCAAATGTTGTGTCATGGATAACAAAATTCATAAGATGTCATAGTAGAAATTTCGGTAAGGGAAGAAATTGAAATGAAAGTTGGAGTAATTGGTGCTTCAGGATACGTCGGGGGGGAACTCTTGCGGTTGCTAGTGGTGCATCCGGATGTAGAATTGAGTGTTTTAACGTCTAGACAGAATGCAGGAGAATATGTTCATAGAATACATCCTAGTCTCAAGGGTTTCATTGATCTAACATTCTCACCCATGGAATTGGACAAATTAGTAAATCAATGTGATTTGATATTTGTATCAGTTCCACATGGTAACGCTTTGAACATGGTGAAGGATCTATATAGTACTGGAATAAAGATAATTGATTTATCGGCTGACTTCCGTCTAAAGAATGCGGATGACTATGTTAAATGGTATGGATGGGAACATCCATTTCCTGATTTACTTTCTAAATCTGTGTATGGCATACCAGAGCTTCACAGAAATGAAATTATGGATGCACAATTAGTTTCCTGTCCTGGTTGTATGGCAGTAACTTCAATTTTGGCATTGAAGCCCCTAATGGAGAATAAGTTAATCGATACTAACCATATAATAGTTGATAGTAAAATAGGCTCTTCTGGTGCGGGTGCCAATGATAGTGCGGGTACTCATCACGCAATGAGATACGGAGTCATAAGACCTTACAAACCTTCCAAGCACAGACACACTGGAGAAATAGAACAGGAGTTAAGTATTGTGTCAGGTGAAAAAATTAAGGTAAGTATGAGTCCTCATGCCGTTAATCTGGTAAGGGGAATATTGACTACAAATCACGTATTTCTTAACTCGCCAATGTCGGAAATTGAACTATGGAAAGCTTACAGAAACTCGTACAAAGAAGAACCATTTATTAGATTAATAAGAGACAAGAAGGGTCGCTATAAATTCCCAGATCCAAAATTTGTAGTCGGCTCCAATTTCTGTGATGTGGGTTTTGACATGGATGAAAATACTAGCCGTATTGTGGCGCTTTCGGCTTCTGATAATTTGATGAAAGGCGCAGCAGGCTCTGCCATACAGAATATGAATCTTATGTGTGGATATAATGAGACCAATGGACTAAGATATACTCCGTTAACACCGGTATGATAGTCATAAAATTTGGTGGAAGTGTACTCTATGACTTGCATCCATCAATAATCGAAGATATACGTCAAATTTCGCTGAATGAAAAAATTGTTCTGGTACATGGGGGCGGTAACGACGTAACTAACATAGCCACAAAACTTGGTAAAGAACAAAAATTTATCGTTTCTCCCAGTGGTATTAGAAGTAGATACACAGATAAGGAAACTGCCGAAATTTATACAATGGTAATGTCTGGTAAAATTAACAAGATAATAGTCAGGATGCTGGTACAAGCAGGAATAAGTGCTGTAGGAATCTCTGGCATAGATGATAATATACTGAGGGCTATAAGAAAGACCAAACTAACTGTGTTAAATGAAAAAGGACGCAAGATGATTATTGAAGGAGGGTATACTGGCAAAATCCAATCTGTGGAAACTTCTCTCTTGAACACACTAACTGAGGGCGGATATGTGCCAGTGGTATCTCCAATAGCATTAAGTGAAAATTATGAATTTTTGAATGTTGACGGGGATAGAGCTGCAGCATACATAGCTGGAAACTTGAAGGCCCAGAAAGTAATTTTTCTGACTAATGTAAATGGCCTACATTTGGATGAAAAATTGGTAAAAAATCTGAGTGCCAGTCAGGCCAAAGAATACCTCCCAAAGATAGGTTTTGGAATGGAAAAAAAGATATTGGCCAGTACAGAAGCCCTAATGTTGGGAGCCAAAGAAGTAATAATATCATCTGGTAAAGTATCCAATCCAGTTACTAGTGCGATAAATCATGTAGATTGTACGGTGATTTCAAATTGACACTTAATGAAGACTCATTTTTGATAAACCTATATCAAAGGTTTCCCGTTACTATCGATAGGGCACAAGATGCGTCTATTTGGGATATTGACGGTAAGGAATACATCGACTGTATGGGTGGCTATGGTGTAGCCATAATAGGGCATTGTAATAAGGATGTCATAGACGCAATAACCCTTCAAATGAATAAAGTAATGGTATGCCACATGTCCACGTATAATGATAGCAGACTTCAATTTCTGTCAAAATTAAGATCTATAGCACCTGAGAACCTTGGAAAAATATTCTTCAGCAATAGTGGCGCTGAGTCTATTGAAGCTGCCTTAAAATTCTCACGAAAATATTCACAAAAAAGTGGGGTAATTTCCATGTATGGTGGTTACCATGGAAAAACCTTTGGTGCATTATCTGTGACACACAATTCTAAATATCGTAAACCATTTAATCCCCTACTAGAGGGAGTGAAATTTGTTCCTTTTGGAGATATATCGTCGCTTACTGACGCGATAGATGAGAGTATTGGTACTGTAATTCTCGAACCAATCCAAGGAGAATCTGGAATAATTATGCCTCCAGAAGGCTATGTTAAAGCGGTCCGAGACTTATGTACTGAGAAAAAACTGGTATTGATCTTTGATGAAATACAAACTGGGCTTGGACGAACTGGTAAAATGTGGGCAGGTCAAAATTGGAATGCTGTTCCTGACATTATGTGTATAGCAAAGGGTATTGCTTCAGGTGTTCCCGCTGGTGTAACATTTGTCAACGACGAAATAGCCAACTGTATGAACCTAGGAGAACATTCTTCGACTTTTGCAGGAAATCCAATTGCATCTTCTGCAGGCAATGCCACGATAGACACAATAATAAAGAAAGACCTGGTAACCAAAGCCGCCGATACTGGTATTTATTTCAAGAAAAAACTCATTGAATTGAAGCAAAAACATCCTATTATAAGGGACGTAAGAGGTATGGGGATGATGCTTGCCGTAGAATCGCGTTTTGATGTCCGAGACATATTAATGGATGGCATAAAAAACGGCTTATTGATGCTATATTCTGGAAGAACAATAATGCGGCTCCTCCCGCCTTTGGTTATGAAGAAAGAGCAGGTAAGTAGAGCTATTGATATAATGGATGAGATTCTAAGTGTCGAGGAGAAGAGGCGCCATGTCAAAGGATAATGAATTTGATCAACGGATCCTTGAGATCCTCCGTATAGATTCTAGAAAATCTTTCGTGGATATAGGAAAAGAGCTAGGTTTGTCTGAATCTGCGATAAGAAGAAGGATTAAGAATTTAATTGACGATGGATCAATATCTAGGTTCACAATTGAGGAAAATGCAGGCAAAAAAACTAGCGCCATAACATTACTCTCTGTAGGGTCAACCACTGACACAAACTCAGTTGCATCAAAACTCCAAGGCATTACGGGAGTCAAGGTCATCTATGAAATAACTGGACAATACGATATAGCGGTAATAATATCAGCCAATTCTATAAACGAAATTAACAGCAGCATTGATGACATAAGAAAGATTGAAGGTGTATCTGACACAGATACTGTGATTATTCTAAGAACACTTACGTAGGTTAGATATTTATAGAACAGCCGAAAAGATTTATATTGTATTCGAAATAAGCTCTATTTAAGTATAAATGTCACTAAATTCAGATGATCCCAACCATTTCGCGAACATATACAATCGAGATATATCTAATAAAGAAATAAGGATATTAGATTCAACGCTCCGCGAGGGTGAGCAACATCCGGGAGTCTCATTTACAAATAAACAAAGAATCCAGATCGCCTGGTTATTGGATTCATTTGGCGTAAATCAAATTGAAATCAGTCCAGTCGTTTCGCATGATCATTTTGAAGCAACTAGAACAATAATCAAGCAGGGTCTCAAAGCAGATATTTTGGCCCACGTAAGGGCATTGAAATCTGATGTAGAAGTCGCTATAGACTGCAACGCAACGTGGGTTGCGACATATATGGGAATTTCAGACATACACCTTTCTACAAAACTAAAGATCTCAAGAGAGGAAGCGAAAATCAGGGCACTTGAAGTTGCGGATTTTATAAAATCTCATGGATTAAAATCTCGTTTTACGATGGAGGATGCAAGTAGGACGGATCCTTTGTTCTTAGTAGAAATGTGTAAAGAGATGAATTCACGAGGCATTGAAAGAATAAGCATTCCCGATACTGTTGGAATAATGCGTCCGCAAGGAATGTACAACTTGGTTAAGATGGTGTATGATAGTATTGATACGAAAATTTCATCGCTTGATGTGCATTGCCATAACGATGTCGGATTAGCGTTGGCAAATGCACTTTCAGGATGTGAAGCAGGAGCCAATCAGATTCACACGACTATTGATGGATTTGGGGAAAGAACTGGAATTCCATCCCTAGCGGAAACAGCGGTTGCTTTAAGCGTCATTTATGGAATGCCTAATGAGTTTAGGTTGCATATGCTAAAGGACCTTTCAAGAACAATTGTAGCATATACACATATGGAGACTCCTGAATCCAAACCAATAGTTGGTGAAAGTGCGTATAAGCATAAAGCAGGCACGCATTTGGCTGCGATTCTTCAAAATCCATCGTCATATGAGATCCTTGAACCTCGACTAGTT
>DASUQJ010000084.1:0-19266 GCA_036280615.1 Nitrososphaeraceae archaeon | reverse complement strand
TTATATTTTTCTCCATTTTCGTCTTCCAATTCAATTTTAATTTTCTTTGTCGCTGTTGACAGATCGGGATTTGATATCACATCACACTTAACAATTAAAGTGATTAACAAGTTAACCAAGAGCTCAGCTTTTGTTAACTAGGTATTCGTGTTTAGGTTCGAAGCAATTTTTTTATTGTAGTTATCAATTTTATGGTTCCCTTAACTAAATATTTTCCAGTGGAAATAAAGGGGTTAAATCAGATTCTTAACATTGTTGATTTCTGTTAACGAGCCTGCACTGGAAATAAAGGGGTTAAATCAGAGACTTCTCATTCCTTCAAATTAACAATCCTAAACAATAGTTACATCCACCCCTACATTTCTCATTGAAGTTAGGTTCATTTAACATCCATTACACATCTATTACAAAGTACAATAATTAACAAACAAATAAAAGAAAATTGATTCAGGAGTTTTTATTTTACATACATCCCATTTACTAAATGAGTTTGTTATATTGAGATACAGGAGAAAAAGAGGGGTGTCGGAGGTGTGTACATTTGGATGATGACATCTTAAACACTATTTTTGATAGCGCAATTAAAAATAAAAGCATAATTAAGAATAGGCAGGTCTTAACTATCGACTATGTACCTGACAAACTATTATTCAGGACTAAGGAAAGTACGGCAATCGCGCAATCATTATCTGTGATATTAAAAAAAGGCCGTCCGTCTAATTTGTTAATTTTTGGAAAACCGGGAACCGGAAAGACAGCTGTCGTAAAGAACGTTATCGAACACCTTTATAAAAAGACCAACGAAATGGACATAAATCTAAAAGTTCCCTTCATTAATGCAAAAAATTCAAATACACCATACAAAATTCTCTATGAAATTGCAGAGTTATTAGGCATCAATAAAGAAGGAAAAATTCAAGTTTACTTTACAGGCCTATCCATGAGTGAAGCTACTGATAGAATTCTTGATTTCATAAGACGAAGATCTATCAAAGTTGTAATTGTAATAGATGAAATAGATTCGCTTGTTAATAGAAAAGGTGACGACATCTTGTATAACTTTACAAGAGCTAATGAAAGGATATCTTCAGATCAATTCATTAGTTTAATCGGTATTTCAAATAGCTTAACATTTAAAGATAAATTGGATCCAAGAGTAAAGAGCAGTTTAAGCGAAGAGGAACTAGTTTTTAATCCATACACCATTGAACAATTAAAGCAAATTCTAATTGACAGATGCAAACTTGCCTTTTATGATAACGTTATTCCTATTGGTGTAATTAATCTGTGTGCTGCAATTGCTGGAAGAGAAACAGGTGATGCTCGAAAGGCCATAGATCTTTTGAGGGTCGCTGCAGAAATCGCAGAAAGGTCCATGACACTGAAGATAAGCGAAAATCATATAAGAAGTGCACAACAAAAAATTGACAGCGACACAAACTACGAGATTTTGAGGAACTCAACCCTGCACACCAAATTAGTAATACTTTCAATAATAAAATCTAAGAATGGAAGCACAGGGGAAATTTATACAGTCTATGAATATTTTTGCTCAAAAATTCAGCAAGAACCCCTAACACAGAGAAGAATGACGCAAATTGTAGGAGAACTGGATCAACTAGGATTAATAACAACTAATATAGTCAACCAAGGTCGTTATGGCAGAACTCAAAGAATAAAACTGCATATTCATATCTCATCTGTGAAACAAGCTATCAAAAACGATCCAATTTTGTCGCCTTTCGTAGATAACATCAATAATTGAAATCTTTCTTAAAAGATTGAAGGCTTCCTAGATTAACCAATATGCATATTCCAGGAGTTGGATCGATTCCCATAGTTTGTTGAAATTTTGTCTGTTTTTGCCATGCTCCAGAATTTACTATTAATGTACCCTTGTATCTTCCCACTTCAGTAATATGTACATGCCCGGCGTGAAAAATATCGGGTACGTCGTCTATCACCAACATGTCTTCTGATTCAGGAGCAATTGGTGTGCGGTTACCATAGATTGGTGACAGATGTCTAGATTTTAACAAAATTTTCATAGCTTCCACAGGTTTTGAATAGCTCAATCCAGGTACTGTGGCAATTACATCATCCAAACTCTGGCCATGGAACATCAATAATTTGACTTTGTTTAATTCAACAATTGAGGGATTGCCAATAATACTGAAATTTTCCAAGGGTTGAAAATCACGCAAGTCTGTTAAAGCAGTTTGTGGTAAAGCTCTCCTACCAGGATCGTGATTTCCAGGAATCAGAAAAACATGCATCCGTTTTGGGATTTTTTGTAGTAAAGCTGCTGCATACGATATTTGTTTGTTTATATTTATATCGATCAATTCTTTATCCTGATTGGGATAAATTCCTATTCCATCAACTATATCGCCTGCTATACAAACAAACTGGATTTTGCTTACAATCTCGTCATCTGATGATAACCAACCTATAAAATTATTGAACTCATTCTCCATGAAATATTTGCTACCTACATGCAAATCTGAAATGAGAGCTACATAAGACTCTGTACCTGATTTGGCTGCAACATGCTCCGGAATGTCAGGGAAAATGATATCCTTTATCACAAAATCATTTGAATTTCTTTTACTGAGCGAAATTTCTAGCATTAACATTTGATCCAAAACAAGTGATGAAGCTTCATCAATCAAATCTCGTGTTTTACAAACTAGCGGAATACTGCCAGTTGTATCATCAATCACCAACTCTATATCGTTTTTTCTATTTCTCTTAGACATTATTAAACCTGCGACAAAAGCAGAATCGATAAATTTTCCCCGGTCATTCTCGTTATCTAGAGAACTAAATCTGGATTTATTCCTAAGATCTCTAATATGTTTTATTTTCCTTATTTGCCTGCTTTCTGAACGGATTGACAATATTTTCAAAGTTTTTCGATAACGGCTGTCAAATAGTTTAAAAAAATCCTTATCATTTTCGGAGTTTATCTTGTATGTAGGGTCAAAGATAATCTTGTAATTCTCATAATTTCTATCTATGTTAGGCTTAGTTATGACAGGTTCATCAATCTGGCCATTCACACCACTAGAAATCACATTTTTTATATCGTCGATTAAAATTGGAGACTTTTTCTTGAACTTATTTTTAGCATCAACTATTGTCTTGATTATTTTTTCAACATCACAATCAAGTGATTTGAGAAACGCAAAAGCATCAGGATGAACTTGATATCCCTTATTTATCGCATAAATCAATGCAACAGATACTGAATCCAAGTCTAATTATTGAACAGAAGAATCATAAATGCTAAAAATGTTTTGTTTATCCATAGATTATTAAAAGCAAGCACTGTGGTTGAAATACATGTACAAATACAACTTCAAAAAACGAATTCTCTACCTTATAGTTGGTATTTTAGTATTTTTAATTTTCTTCACTATTGGCACGTCGGTCAGTTTTGACAAATCCACATCAGATCTCTTAAAAGAACAATTTCAAAACAAAATCAAAAATATTGATAATATAGGCATATTCGCCAATAACTTTCTAATCTCCACCTTAATGTTTATTCCAGGGATCGGAATTGCGTTTGGTCTCTTTTCAGGATTTAGCACTGGTAATATTTTCATGATAATAACACAAGATTTACCAATGCAGATACCACCATTACTTGTTTTTTTGACAATATTCGGAATGATGGAGCTCATTTCATATGGGATAGCTATCTCCAGAAGTTATTTAATGTTAATTCACATTTTGAAAAGAACGAACATTAAAGAAAATCTTATTCATACCGGCATTGAAATTGGCATCGTTGCAATAATTTTATTTTTTAGTGCCATTATTGAATGGAATTTAATAAAACAATCTGGAGGCGTGGATTTTGTATAATAGTTGCATAAAAGCCAAAAAACAAAAACAAAAGCAATCTCATCCAAATTCCAAGTATGTTTTGCGTCCAATCTGATCAACCACCATTACAGACATTGGACTAAAATCCATTTTTTCTAGTTCATTCAGCCTACCCTTAAAGACTTTTTCATCCGCGGTGGTCAAAAATTCAAACACCCAAACTATTAAGTTTGAAGTATCTACTCCCTCTTTTTTAAGATACAATGCTATTTCTGATTGCATGAAATTTTTTTCTGCATTATTATTCCACGGCCTTGGTACTAAAATCACACTCTTCTTCTCTTGAATTGCTTTAACTAATTCCCTCTTCTTGTCTTCAATATTTTCAGTAACATGAAAACTCAATATTATCGCCTTATCCAATGGAATTTTGGCCTTTGCAGCAGCAACTTGAATAGAACTAATCCCGGGCATTAATTCGACATTATCGTTACCAAAGATTTCTAATAATCTGTCAACAACTTCAGACTCTGAAAAGTTTACATCACCAGTGAAAGGAATTGTGCAGAACTCATTTTCCCCCATTTTCTTATGCACCTCATTATAGGTTTCATCCTGATCCTTCATAGTTACCTCATAAACTTGATGATATTGAGGAATAATCAAATCTCGAACTATTGATAATGCGTATTTATAACCTATCAAATACTTGGATTTTCTTATCACATCTTTTGCTAGGTCTGTTAAATACTCTGACGAACCCGGACCCACACCAACAAGAAATAACCTCTTGCTCTTGACTTTATTTTCCGTCACAGCTTTAGCTATGATACTGTGTATTTTATTTGCTTTCTTTGCATCCTGCATCCATTTTAGTCAAAAACCCAAACATGGGAGCGCATCACTTATGACATTTTGTATAAGGTTATTACTGGATTCCAATCCACATGATGGAACTGTAAAGGATCCTTTGCAGGATATTTCACCCATCCCCTTACGATTGCAAAGTTGTAATTTTTCTGCTTATTTTCAATATTGGTTTTGACTTTAAGTTCTGTACCCCATCTTTTTTCAAGATAATACATATCCAAAATTTGAGAAAAAGGCAATACTATATTTTGATTGCTTTTTTCAACATCATTCCTTAATTCAGTAATACCATAACCTTCTATGGGCAAAAAAACATTCTTGTTCTCCTTAAATCGCAAAAGCTGTCGCTCTGAATGTACTGCATGAATTCTGTAAGACATGTTGGTCTTTGTTATAAATATCAGATTTTTTTCCGTTACAACAAGCATTCCTTCTCTTTTCCTTTTCATAAAGCCATCCTCTCCACCCCAAATCCACATTAGATGTGCCTTAATCTGCTCATTCCATTCCAACAACATTTACAATTCGTCATTATCATGGATTTATTTTTTTCATCAACCAAATGCAAGTTATCAAGATTCGTCTCTAATTAGGCAAGCCTTTTAATACAAATAATGTCAAATTACACATTTAAATGATAGAGCAAAAAAGCTCAACAAAATTGGATGATGCGCAAGACAAGATACTGGAAATAAATCTACAAGGAAAAGCTCTACAGGAAACAAGGTATAATGCATTAGAAAATATTGAGGAATTTTGGGCTCAGCAAGCGAATAACTTGATATGGAATAAGAAATGGGATAAAATTCTAGATTGGAATCCGCCGTTTGCGAAATGGTTTACAGGCGGTTTGCTAAACGCGTCGGTAAATTGTCTTGATAAGCACGCTAACAATGTTACAAAAAATAAAGCAGCTATAATATGGGAAAGCGAGTCTGGTGACGTTCGTACCCTTACATATAACCAATTGTATGTAGAGGTAAATAAATTCGCAAACGCTTTGCGTAATTTGGGAATTAGAAAAGGTGATAGGGTCACCATTTACCTCCCAATGGTTCCGGAATTGCCTATTGCAATGTTGGCTTGTAGCAGAATAGGAGCTACACATATCGTTGTTTTTTCTGGATTTAGTTCGCAGGCATTAACTGATCGCATAAATGATTCAAAATCTAAAGTAATCATAACAGCGGATCAAGGAATAAGGCGCGGAAAAATACTTGAACTGAAAAAAATTGTCGATAGTGCGATTGCATCAACTCCCTCTATAGAAAATGTAATTGTCCTTAAAAGAGGAATTGCTGAAATCGAAATGAATGAAATAGACCTTCTTTGGCATGAATTAGTAAAGAAAGAAAAATCCTACTGCAAACCCGAAATTGTCGAGAGTACTCATCCACTTTACATCCTGTACACTTCCGGCACTACTGGAAAACCAAAAGGAGTACTACATAGTACCGGAGGATATCTTACTCATATCTATGCAACAGCCAAATGGGTCTTTGATTATAAAAATGAGGACATTTTTTTCTGCACTGCGGACATAGGTTGGGTTACAGGACACAGTTACATGGTGTATGCTCCTCTATTACATGGAGTGACAAGTGTTATCTATGAGGGAACTCCTGATTTCCCGACACCTGATAGATACTGGGCACTGATAGAAAAACATAGAGCATCAATTCTGTACACCACTCCAACCGCACTGCGTATATACATGAAATATGACCTGTCAATACCTAGTAGTTTTGATTTGTCATCACTGCGTCTTTTAGGTACCGTTGGTGAAGCTATTAACCCTGAAGTATGGTTATGGTATTTTAGAGTGATTGGAAAAGAAAAATGTCCCATAGTTGACACATGGTGGCAGACCGAAACAGGTGGAATCATGATAAGTCAATGTTTAGGTATTGATACAATACCGATGAAGCCTGGATCTGGAACTTTTCCAGTACCAGGAGTTGATATTGGCATAGTGGATGAAAAAGGAATGGATGTTAATCCCAATAACAAAGGATACCTGGTTATTAAGAGACCGTGGCCAGGCATGTTAATGACATTGTGGAACAATGATGATAAATATATTAATACATACTGGAACAAATTTCAAGGATTTTATTATTCTGGTGATTTTGCCCTTTTAGATCAGGATAATTATATTTGGTTACTAGGCAGATCGGACGATGTACTCAAGATTGCTGGTCATCGACTAGGTACCATGGAATTAGAGAGTGCATTTGTATCATTCGATGCAATAGCCGAGGCAGCTGTAATCAGTAAACCTGATGAGGAAAAAGGAGAAGCAATAGTCGCATTTCTAGTCCTCAAAGCTGGTTACAAAGAGTCTCCAGAAATGAGAACAGATCTTGTCAATCACATTCGCAAGACAGTTGGCCCAATTGCTACTCCAAATGAAATTTACTTCACCAACAAATTGCCAAAGACTAGAAGTGGGAAGATAATGAGAAGACTACTAAAATCAATAAGTACAAACTCTGAGATAATTGGCGATACAAGTACACTTGAGGACGAAGCTTCAGTTGAAGAAATAAAACAAGTGTATAGAGATTTTCAAGACATGGCTAAACGATAATTACGTCAGACCAAAATCAATATAGCATTTTATATTGAAACTAATTTTATCTTTGAATCTTTTGTGATATTATGATAATTGATAAATCCCGTTGTTGCTGCCAAAATATATCTTGCTGGTTTTGTATTCTTATAGGTACATTGTGCAGCATCTAAAGGATTCTCACATGGTAATGCATCCTGTTTCATATAAACAATATTGCCTGCACCATCTAACCAAATTAGATCCAAATTAAATTGTATATTCAACAACCATACGGAATACAGATCAGATTTGTCATAAACAAGAAGAAGCGCGGAGTTGAGTGGTAGTTCTTCACTTCTAAAAGTCAGCCACCTCTGTCGTTCAGCTGGGGTTTCGGCAATTTCGGTGCTTATTGAATGATTGTTTATAACTATCGTTCCTTTAGAAAAATCTATATTTCTATTTTTAATACCCTCTGGAACGAAAGTTAAACCCAAAACACCCAATATCACACATCCAACAATAACCGGTACCAGCACTGTGATTTTACGAACCACATGTAAGGCTCTTCAAAAATACAATTTCTACCTTTGGGTTCATATTACCATACACAAATCGACTCAAAATTTTAAAATTTTATATCGGTGTTATAAAAAAGCACAGTGTTTAAATAGTTTCGACTTTACTTCTGTTTAAGTGAATTAAATGCCAGTAGCAATACTTCCAGATATTAGCGAACAACATTGTATCGGCTGTGCTCTATGTGTCGAAATCTGTACTGCTCTTGGTCCAGATGTATTGAGGGTAAAACCAGTTGAGGGATGGAAGAGAGGTAAAGCTTTTGTATTCTATCCTGAAAGATGCATTTCAGATGGTGCATGCATAGGGGTTTGCCCAACTAAAGCAATATTTTGGATGAGACCAATGGATTATACACCAGGTCAGCCTATTCCACTAAAGAAGAATGGTCTGTTCGCAAAGGGATGGGAAGAAGGTTAAGCCAATACCCCAATATTCATTTTTTTACAATTTTTAAATTTAATAATTCTAATAATCAAATCTATTGCATATTATTGTAATCAATTAGTAAAATAATTGATTGATTCACTTTAAGATTATTTGGGCTCAAAGAGTTACTCTTAACAATGAAACAATTCCAACTAGTTCTGCTATATGTATAGCTACAAAATAAGGCAGTAAGTCATTTGGATAAAGTGGAGCCATAACTAAGTAGGCGTATACAGCTATTAAATTATGAAGCATTAACATGACAGTAAAGAACATTAGGCCAATTGTAAATACCGCTCTACTTTTGATGTATATCTTGGTATAAATCAGTAACAATGTCAATAAAACACCCACATTCAACACACTTATCACAGTACTTACATTCATTAGGAAACTCATAGTTGAGCAATACAATAATCAAATTACTTTATCTACTTTTTTCCAGATCCCTTCCAATTCATCTACGCATACACACAAAAAAGAAAAATAGAAAAAAAATAAAACAAAGATCATGTGATTATAATCCCATCAATGGGCTTAGATCTAAAACCAATCCTGACATATACTAGCATAAAATTAAGTGATCTTTCAAACAAGATAATTGCTGTCGATGCTTTCAATACGATTCATCAATTTCTAGCTACAATTCGTGGATCTACGGGGGAACTCCTTGCTAACTCTCATGGAGAAATAACAAGCCACTTGAGCGGACTTTTCTATCGTAATATCAATTTACTTGCGGAAGGTATCAAACTAGTCTACGTCTTTGACGGAGTATCCAGCCCACTAAAAACTAATGAAATTCAGCGCAGACATCAAATTAAGGAAATAGCTACCGAAAAATATGAGAAAGCACTTGTTCAGGGCAAACTAGAAGAAGCAAGAAAATATAGTCAGGCAACATCAGTCTTGACCAATAAAATGATAGAAGAATCAAAGAGATTGCTTTCTTTATTGGGGATACCTACAATACAAGCTCCATCCGAAGGAGAAGCGACCGCAGCAAACTTAACCAATACCGATCTAGTGCATATTTGCGCAAGTCAGGATTATGATTCTATTTTATTTGGTGCAAGGCGACTCGTAAGAAATATCACAATAAGCGGTAAAAGAAAAGTTCCCAACAGAAATACCTACATCGATGTTCCCCTAGAAATATTTCATCTTGAAGATATACTTAACCAGACCAAATTGACGAACGAGCAACTAGTTGATGTAGGAATCTTAATAGGAACAGACTATAACAGTGGAGGTATACCGGGAATAGGCCCAAAGACAGCATTGAAATTAATACAAAAATATTCAAAGCTGGAAAATATCGATCAACTTCAAGAACCGTTATCTAATGTTCCTTACGAAGAAATTAGAGAACTCTTTTTGAAACCAAAGGTTTCGAATGTTACTAGTAATGATATTAAATTTGAGCCTGTTGATAATAAGAAGCTAGTTGAATTTTTATGCGCGGAAAAAAACTTTTCATCAGATCGTGTTAATTCAGCCTTACAAAAGGTCCAAAATTCAGACAAAAATAAGAACCAATCATTGGAAAAGTGGTTCTAATTCTTACTCTAATTATTGCATAATTATTTTTCATGAGCATTTTACTAATTTCTTGAAGATAATAATTCCCTTCTCTTCATTTCTTTTCTCTTTTCGGTATCAAATCTTCCAAGCTCATATTGATTCAGATCCACAAATTTCATCCCTTTCATAAGAAGAGGGTGAATATCATTGATTTTTTTAAACATTTGTTGACATATGTGGCGATAATCAGGATGTCCTTGTGCCGTAGTACGTAATTCAATCACATGATATAATTCTCTCAAATTTATCTTTATAAAATATGGATATTTATAGGCAAAATTAACGGCGTACTGAGCTTCAACCGGCATAGTTTTAACAATATTTTGATAAGTATTACTGGAAAGATACATGCAATCTTTGAAATCTTTTTCAATACCTGAATCAATAATTTCTTTAGGAATGTCATAGCCATGCTTAGTAGTAAGCAATTGTCTTTCCATAGTAAGAATTCTATGACGATGCAAATCACGGAACATACCAAAGTTAGTAAACATTTCAAACAGATATTCAGCCATCTCAAACGCTCTACCTGGCCTGTGCCTTCTATTTCCTCGAAATTTTGTATAGGCCAAGATTATTTCATTCCTTCTTGCTTGTGGAAATGATTTGACTAATTTTGTTATATCATGAAGTGATTGCCCTTTTGCATTTTCATATAATATTGCAGAAATAACCTTCACTTCTGCATCTTTACTATCCATATAATCAATTAATCTCACATCCACAGGAGAAAAATCAGGCTTGATATCTTCCAGATATTTGTCTGTCAATTTTGATATCTCCTTGTTGGTATTCATCATGAATGACTGAAGAGATTTTCCGTGTTTTTCATTTACACGTTTGATAAAAGATGGTATAACACAGTCGAGTTCAGAATTCAATAAATGAGCTAAATCCTTGAGCTCATACAATTCGGAGCAATATAACCTTGTTAAAAGGTATTCAAATGCTCTACCATTTCCAGTTATACCTAAATTGGTAAGAGTGGAGGCGGGCAGCAAATTACGAAGAATATCAAGGGTTTGGGATCTTACCGTACTGTGATATACCTTCTTTGCCGATTCTATGTCTTGATCGTTGCTTAATTTGGAAAATGGTTTTTCTGATTTTGAAATTGAATCAAAATACATAAAATCTTCGATTGGTTCTATTTCTGAGATAAAACTCTGCATTACATTGATACTTTTACTATAAACATTAAAGGCGTGATCACAAGACTCTATATATAGATCTGCGTATTTTGATCTAAGTATTCTCTCATCCCTATAATATTTATACATGTTACCAACTTTCTTATCAAAAGGTATATACCGAGAAGATTTTTCTAAATAGGATAATCCGATTCTTTGATCCTCTATCTTTTTTGCTGCAATGTTTGAAATCCACTCTACAGCAATTTGCGCTTCTCCCAATTCCGCAACAGAATCATCACCATATTCTGACAATATCTTACTGTAGAATTCCTTTCCTCTGTTCGGGTTTGCTACAAATTCATCCAAAAAAATCTTTCTCATTGTTTTATCAGATCGAGAATATCTCGACATCAGTGCACCTCTGTCGACTTGTCTAGGAGTTGTAATCGCAAAGACATGCTTATCTGAATTAGAAAAATGTTGGTCGAGTATTGATTTTTCTTTGTCCGAAAAATCGTAATCAGTCTTGAAATTCATAGTATTAATACAAAATAATCCTTATACATATTTATTCAGTTTTCAGTAATTTCAAAATACTTGCGCATCAAGTATTAAAACATCTACTAAATTATTGATTATTTTTAACATTGCCATCATTATATCCAAATATCGACTCAATCTCATGAGCGACATAAAGCTCGAGTTTGTAGGGAAACAGGTAAAGGACATGTACGGCGCATACGTGGGTAAGGTAATCGGACTAGTCACTGATATAGATGGTTCTATTGAGTCGGTTGGTGTGGATTGTGGTTCAACTGGATTGCAGAAGCTATCATATGAACAGCTGCTCGTCCAGGGAGACTATGTGATTTTTATACCAAAGTGGCGAATGGACGCGCAGAAATTACTGAGACACAAAAATCTTACTCTCAAGAGAGTTAATGCACTTGAAAACTTGGTAGCGGAAAACGATATAATGAAGGATGATGCTGAAGTTCTGCATTTAATATATGAGAAGAGATTGGTTGATTTGGAAAGTAACGAACAAGATGTCGTAAATACTTTGAATTCAAGGCTACGAGACCTGGATACACAAAGTACTACCATCAAGACAATTATTTTCGATGCAAAGTTACAATACAGGAGTAATGATATTGTTGAAGAAACATATCTACACATCAATACAAATTCTGCCGAATTATTAGATCGTATTCAACTGGAAAAAGATGAAATAAACAGCTTTCTCTCAAGAATTACTCAGCCATACTCAGACATAGTCTCAAGCGAATCAGAAGATAAGAGCATTAGCCAAAGTCAAGCAGATGAAGACCATGTTGGTGAAGTGGGAATGGAATCTGACATTCATGACACTCAGAACAACGAAAAACAAAGCCCGATGGTCTCCGCTGATGCTCAAGATGATGAGACGGAAGGTAATTGGCTAAATCAAGTGCTTACTAAAGATACAGCTTAATTGATCGCATATGAATTAAACGAATTAATATCCTTTCTTTTTTTAGGCATATTATTACAGTTTATTACAGTAAATTATCAGGTATACCGTATAACAATCCAAGATGCAGCGTGAATGTAGTTATGTTCTAGATTATTGTGCCAATACATTAAAATAAATAAGTTTAGTGTATCTTGATATGAAATACAGAAGTAGAACAGAAATAGTAGCAATGATCCTAGAAGCAGCAAATGGTGGGGCAACAAAGACCAGAATCATGTACAAAGCCTTTCTTAGCTATGCTCAATTGAGGGAGTACCTCTCTGTACTTATTGAAAATAATTTACTAGAATATTTAGAAGGCTCACAAAACTACAAAACTACAGAAAAAGGATTGAATTTCCTGAAAATGCATAACGAAATTGGCGAGCTTCTGCAAACCTCAATAAAAGAACAAAGAATATAAGAAACAAGCTACTTTTTCCTTTTTTTACTTTTTTTTATTTTTCATATTAAAAGCTCTAATTCGTATAAAATTGCCATCCAATTGACCTGAGATTCAGCGTTGACTAAGTTGTAATTAACTTATTGTGGAATACCATTCTAATATCACTAGTGATATATATGTTAAAATTATACTTTGACATTACCACTCCCAAATCTTTTCATGAAATGCGGAATCTGTAAAGAAGAAATAATTAGAGAAAAACGAAGACAACATCTAAGATATCATAAATTAGATGATACCCTCGTGGAATGGATAATAGAAACCGATGATGATTTGATCTCATCTTACGAAAAACATTAAATAATTTGCGTTAGCAACATATCCAATTTTTTAGCATCTTATCAAATATTGATGCAATAAACAAAAGAATTAATTTGAACGGATCCAGATACTATCATCATGTCAGATAATCCTCAAGTCTCATGTCCTTATTGCTCATCAAAATTTAGCAACAACGAAGAGTTATCCAAACATATTGATAGGATACATGGTGATTCTGGTTTATTAGAAGGCGACCGAAGACAGTGGAAATAGGTCTGTTGTAAAACAAATTTGGAGAATTTGTGATAGTATTGGATATGCTATTTGATTAATGATCTAATCTGAAGATACTATCTGACTTCAAATTACCACAATATCGAATATTCTTTCATGGTATCAATAGCATACCGACTGAAACAATTTTGTAAATTATCTTTTGAAATGTCATGAAGAACGATATGCAATTTGGTATTATCATAAAAAAGAGTTATATTTCCGATTCAATATAGTTTAGATAGATAGAAATGAATTCCCGACTAATCGGGAAAAAAAACAAGTACCAAAAACATGAGTATTTGAGAAACAGTATTGAGTTGGAATATAGAGAATGCAAGTCATGTAAAGTAAGAACACAATTTGCCTGCGTTGTGTGTGGGTTTTGCTGGAGCTGTCATTGGAAAGTGGAACAATTGGCTAAAATACCAAAATATTTGCTGGAAGATGTAATTAATGAGTAATTTTAGTTAGTCTGAAATCAGGAAAGTACAAAAATAATGTTATTGAACTTTTATTTTACAAATGTTAATACCCAACCACTAATTTTTTGAATGTTGAATTATGATCTACTTTTTGATGGTGAAGTGATCCTTGTCAGTATTCTCTCTATTCTCATAAAATTTCCCATTCAATCTAGTTCCATTTTCCACAATATCTATATTCACGAATCCATGTCTCTGAAATTGAGTTATAACAAAGGGAGCTTGACCCGTAAAATTATACAGATCCTCTCCTCCAGTACCAACTGTGATAAATATGGGCCCTTTCGGATCATATTCATATCTCTCCGGATCTCTATCTGTTATTACGGGGGTAAATGCTCTAGTCTGATTAAAATTAAGTGGGTATGTCCGTTGATAATTATGATTGTGCGCCTGTAATACAACATCGACACCATATTTATCAAACAGCGGATGATATAGATCCTGCAATTCATCAAGCCCAGGGTGTGTTGTATTGGAAGAATAGAAGGATCTGAACGAGTATACCACTATCCAGTTAATACTGTTATTTTCATATGCTCTTTTGAGATCATCTTTAACAAATACATATTGTTCTGAAGTTTCATTGTATGGTATCACTTTATTTTTGGCTGTTGCCATTGAGAGAAAATGAACGTTTCCATAGTCAAATGAATAATATGGGCTATCCATGTTGAAATGTTTCATATATTCGGTAAATTTTGCAGGAAACATTTCATTATCACCAATTGCAATTTTTAGTCGTCCATCTGTATCTAATGGAGAAACAACATGAAACCAACAGTCTGCAGTTTTTTGATACGATAGGTCTCCCAATCCTATGACCACTTCTGGTTCTCTGAGTAACATATTTGTTATTGTTCTATTCGCATTTTTGCCACAGCCAAAGTCTCCAGCAGCAACAAAATTAAACTCTGATTCATTTGTTTCAGCAGTCCCAAATGTATACTTTACAAAGATGCCAAACGTGCTCAATCCAAACGAGACAAATACCACTATAAATAACAAGAAAATATTTTTTCTAAAAGATTTAAAACTTGAAAATAAGGATATTTTACACTCTTTATGTTTGATGTTGTGTGATCTATTTTAATCTAATCTTATAGGAAATGCTGACGTTGTAAATTTACATAATCATAAAATAAGCACAAATCTCGTATTGAGCCTTCAATTAAAGTTGATATATGTGTTTAATGCTAATAGACTATGTCTGAGTTAGTTTCTTCGAACGGATACAAGGCAAAGAAAAAAGTATTAGAATATCAATGTGGTTGCAAATATTCCTTTCAGGACTATACTAAACTCGAACATGTATGTTTCACTCATGAAAATGAATTAATTGCTCAATGTGGTTAAGATCGTACCTGGTCGAAACTAGTTGCTCGAGTTAGCTTACAACAGGTTCTAGATGGGAGTGGGACTCGAATCCCTCTATCATGCTCTCGGAATCATAGTATTTTAATAAATGAATACTTGTCATCGCATGTTAGCCGTATTATGCGCGAAATATCAAAAAAAATTGTAAAGATGAAAGTTACTTTCCTCCTAACGCGTTTTTTAATTGATCCAAGAAACCCCCGTCAGTCATATTCGTAGCATTTCCTGCCGCCTGATTTGCACCTGCACTGGCATTTCCCGCAGTCTGATTTGCACCTGCACTGGCATTTCCCATGGAGTTTGAAGCGTTTGTCGTCACATTTTGAGCATTAGCCACTGACACATAAATCAGTGCAAATGCCAACACGAGAGCCATACCTCCAAAATACAATGTTTTTTTCATTATACAGTGATTGGCACCGCTGCTTTAATAGTTTATAGTCTGACTTTGTTAAAATTGCACGCTTAAGTCGTACTCAAGGTCATATACAGAATACAATAATATTCTTTTTTCTGAATTTTTTGGTGTATGAGAAATAAGAAATAGACAATATTTGCTCAGTCCTAATACGAGTAACATATTATAACGACGTGATTCTATAGATTCATCCAGAGATATAAATTTGGGAGGGTTTAAATCTCATATTAGTAACTTGAATTGAATCAAATGTCATCATATGCCGAGACTTTTAGGTTCTATAAAGGAATATCAAAGCAATATAACGACCAGGTAGTTTTGGATTCTGTCAAACAATTGGTGCCAGATAAGGTACTAAAATTAACCGCCGACGAGCAATCTTTGGAGTCGCTCTTACATTGGTTCAAAAATAACTTTATGAAGTGGATGCCAAAAGAACTACAATGTGAAAGATGTAATAGACCAATGAGAGTTCAACTTGGAGATGGCAATTCGGCAACATTTCGAAAAACAGAAATTCACATATGTGATCTATGTAGTTCAACCCAAATATTTCCACGATATGACAAAATACTGAGGATTGCAAAAACAAGAATCGGTAGGTGTAGTGAATGGTCAATACTCTTTGGTGCCATTGTCAATTCGTTATTAATTCAGACTAGAATAGTACACGATTATCTTGACCATTGCTGGAACGAATCTTTGATAAATAAGAAATGGGTGCATATTGACTCAACTTTAGACTATCCTATTTCTTTTGACCATCCTTACTATTATGAGCAAAATTGGGGAAAGAAGTATGAATATGTATTAGCATTCTCTCCTAACAGTATAGAGGATGTTACTACACATTATACTCAACAGTGGCTTATGGTTCAGAAAAGAAGAGGAAAGAAAGATAAAGTAGAAGAATTCAAAGAGATTTATTATAGAGCATAATTGCAGATTAAATCATAAACCGCGATTAAGGCGCCGGGAGTGGGACTCGAACCCACGAGTTCTTGCGAACATCAGCTTACGCATCGGTATACAGAATTTTGATCTCGAGGCTGACCCCTTTTAGGGAATCATGTATATCTTACCTAGCTTGGGTACCCCGGCAATGGATTTATTATTGATAATCTTTATAATTCTTTAAATGTTGAGCACCTGACCACAAATAAACATCAAAAATTATATAATGATCAACTTATCAGTACTTCAACCTATGTTATCAACTACTGAAATACAATTACCAACTCCAAATCAAATAAAAACATTAACTTTGACAAGTCTGGTAATAATGAACAAATTATCAGTCTCATTGAGAGAACAAATTAAGAAATATATTGATATTGATCCATTTACTACTGATGATCCATTTAATGAAAACGATGATTATGAATACTCCGTTATTTTAGATAAAACCAATACAAATATGGTGATATCTATACTTGCTACAAAAAAAGAAACTACTATTCAATTGCCTTGGGAAACCATACTTGGCAATCAATTAGTACGTCTACCAATATCAAAAACAGAAGCTGTTGCATTGAAACACGAATTAATGCCAAAAGACACCAACAATTTCTATCCTTTCAGAAAGTCGACAAGAATTGCTGGATATATTATGTTTGCATTTCAAATATGTGGCTTACCACAGTAATTTTCAATATCTCAAGGCATCATGTAATCCACGATGCAATCCACTTCAGATAAGATCTTCTAATGTATATTGTTGAAATTCTATGCATTGGCAATGAATTACTATCTGGCATAACGTTAAACACAAACGCTCATTGGTTATCAAGGAAGATTACAAAAATTGGTGGATTCGTTAGAAGAGTGTTAGTAATAAGAGATGATTTGAATGAAATCCACTTGACATTATTAGAATCTCTTAACAGGAAACCCAATTGGATAATAATTTGCGGTGGACTAGGTCCAACCTATGACGATAAGACCTTACTAGGAATTGGTAAAGCATTGAAAAAAAGATTGATTTTGAACAATATTGCATTGGATATGGTTAAAAAAAGTTATAGAGACAGACATCAAAAAGTGAAAATGAACAAGGCCAGATTGAAGATGGCAATAATTCCAAAAGGGTCCACTCCAATTCAGAATCCTGTTGGTAATGCACCTGCCGTATTACTTTGTGTTCACAAAACACAAATCATATGTCTGCCCGGGGTTCCAAATGAAATGAAAGCGATAGCGACAAGAAGTATCCTACCTAGAATCAAACTAGAAATAGGCAATTTTACAATAAGGGAGATTAACTACTTTGTTCAGGGTATTAGCGAGGCCATGATATCATCCAGACTAACAAAAATAGTTGCGTCAGCTCCAAATGATAGATTATATCTAAAAACCCACCCACGAGGATATGCTAATAATATTCCTACGATAAGAATACAATTAGTTTCTAAGGGGTATAATGAAGAAGTAGTTAAAGACCTAATCAATAAAATTTCAAAACAGCTCTTGGCAGTAATTCGAAAAAATAAGGGAAAAATATTAAAAATATCATAGATTTAGTTTATTGCATGATGAATCGTACAAATCAATATCATAGTCATGTCTTAAGAGTTGCCAGATCAAGAGCAAATTAACATAATCAAAAGGAAATCCAAGTCATAACTATCTTAACGAATTATTAGAAATTTACTTTAAATAGCGTATACTATAATTAGTATAATGGTAAAATTAAATATACTATAATAAACTGTTAGACGATTGGGAACGCTATTCTATGAATGGATCCCAGAGACGAAGCCGCAAGCGAGACTGAAGTGGAAATAGGTCGGAAGTTGGCTAAGGCGAGAACAATTCATCAAAGAAATCCACCACCTTTTGTCTGTAATATTGGAACTTTAAACGGACTTTCTCTTTCATTGTTATAATATACGCTCTAGTTGCGAAAAACCTTTCTATTTACTCACCTTATGACGGCAACTAGCATTGTCACACACCATGTTTATGACATTAGTATCTCCCTCTTCAGGTCTAAGTTTCCCCCTCTTACATACAGGACACGTTTCCTTTTCGCCCATACTATCAATAGGTAAATCTCAATTAAAAATGTGCGGATAACCTTTTATTTTCACGGGAATTCACTGATTAAATCATTAGCGAATTTTTGCAGTAGAATAGACTAGTTATGATGATTTACTTGATGGTCTGCGATTATCGCTAACATGTAAATTAAAAATTTGAATTATCCAATCTGTAATGCTTGCAGACCTATATTGATTCATCCTATTCTTATGTCTATTGTATTTGAGCATTATAAGCAACTGGAGAAATTGCAAAGGTCGGTTATAAAATAAAAGAAAAAAGGGTTTGTAGGTAACGAAATATTGTTACCTGTTGGATATTATTCTAAGGGGGGTTGAATGCATTATTCCCAGTATTTGGTTCGAATAAGTTGTTGTCGCAATCAAAGGTATTGTCGTTACCGCCAGTGTTGCCGCCGGCACCGCCAGTGGCTCCTCCGCTGCCGCCATCCGCGCCGCTGCCGCCATCC
>DASUQJ010000083.1:0-2670 GCA_036280615.1 Nitrososphaeraceae archaeon | reverse complement strand
GGAGAAAATGTATACCATATTGCATAAGCCTAATGGTGTTAAAATGATAAACATGACAAAATAACGGAGAAAGCTAGCAAAGAACAACTTATAATTCCTACAGAAAGTAAAAAACCGGATCCGAGTATGAGTAGAAAGGG
This sequence comes from Nitrososphaeraceae archaeon, assembly GCA_036280615.1. Classification (GTDB taxonomy): domain Archaea; phylum Thermoproteota; class Nitrososphaeria; order Nitrososphaerales; family Nitrososphaeraceae; genus TA-21. The sequence goes on along the minus strand of DASUQJ010000083.1, from coordinate 2,530 downwards.
TCTGACTGAGGACCCATGCATAGGTTATTATAGATTCCAATAGCAGTCCCTTTTGATGAAACCCAGATTTGCTTTGAGGATAAGTATGATTGATGGTACCAATTTTTAAAGTAAGTATTTTTAAATATCAAAGTCACTACTGCGATCGATCTAACGGATGAAGATATACACCAAAACCGGTGACAATGGAGAAACAGGTCTTATAGGCGGTAAACGAGTTTCTAAAACTAGTTCAAGAATAATTGCGTATGGTCTGGTTGATGAATTAAATTCGCATATTGGACTTGTCATCTCATTGTTGAGGTTGAGGGATATGGATCTCTTCGGTGACATTGTCAATTTACTTGTAAGTGTGCAAAATGAACTTTTTGTTATTGGCTGTGATCTAGCCGATCCAAGAAATCCTTCCGAAGGCCCTTCAGACAGCCAGAAAAAAACCCCGCGCGCGGAAAAAAATATGATATTACACTTGGAAAATACAATAGATAAATTTGAAACAAGGTTAAATCCAATTACTTATTTTATATTGCCTGGCGGAAGTACTGAGTCGTCGTCGATACACATTAGTCGCAGTGTCGCTAGAAGAGCTGAAATTGCTGCCATAACGCTCTCAAGGAACGAGAAAATAAACCCAAATATCATAGTTTATTTGAATAGACTTTCTGATTTGCTTTTTGTTTGTGCCCGATTGGTAAACCACTGTCTAGGAGTGGAAGACGTAGCATGGAAGGATCAGCCAAAGTAGTTAGGTTAAACTTAAATACAGAGACCTAGATGCTAGACACATAATAGTCGAGTCATAAATGGTTCAAGTCTTTAATGTAATGTTAATTCTTATCTTCACTGTGGGCATAGCTCAATTAATAAGCACTTTTGCCTACTTATTTGATCAATTGACGAGTGCATATTCTTTGAGATTCCTAACTAACTTTTTCTCGTATTAGGATAAATGAACATCAAACTTTTTGATCACCCTGGATATGAGAATGACCAACGGGCTAACACGTTATTATTTTGCTTCGGTACCTAAATTAGATAGAGCTGCGACCAGGGCGTTGCTCTTGTGTTAAATGAAAAGTAAAAAAGAAACCATCCCAGAACCAGCACAGCTGATTTCCTTTTTTGAATCAGTAATACGCCTCAAATCTGTGAAAAGAGCAGGATGGGTTTCAAAGGTTGGAATTGCTAATGCTGAATCTGTTTCTGACCATACTTATTCTATGTGTATGATGGGCATGATTTTATCTGATATATTCGGCATGGACACAGAAAGAGTAACGAAGATGATACTAATTCATGATCTAGCAGAGTCAATAATAGGTGATTTCGTGCCCGATAAAATTACAAGAGAAAAAAAGAGAACAGAGGAAAGAAAAGCTATGAAGCATATTCTGTCTAAGGTGCCCAGTGTTGTGCGTTCAAATTATGAAAAATTATGGCAAGAATATCGATCCACTAAGACTCCAGTATCTCGGTTTGTTCATCAACTCGATAAGCTCGAAATGGCCATACAGGCGGTCGAATATGCAAATCAAGGTTATCCTCAAAAGACTTTACTTGAATTTTTCGGTTCGGCAAAGAGATCTATGAGTACTTTTAATATTGACAACGAAAAACTTGGTAGCAAAGACATTATACTCGAACTGCTACACGATTTAGAAATGAATATAGTAAAACAAGCTGATCGTGGTAAGAGTGCGCCACGATGAGTGGAATATACATTCAGTACCTTCCTACAATACAAACTAGGATAGTGTTTTTGCTAATTGATGCTTAACTATCATCCGAGAAGATGTAAATAGTACTATGGTATGTATGTTATTCATCCAGAATGTGAAAATTTTTTAGGTTCATTTCTTTTCAATTACTACAATAATTTGTAAGTCATCCATGAAGAGTATAGAAAAAGGTTCGGATGAAACGGTTAATATAAAATTTTATCCCTCATTAGTCTCAAAAGCAAAATTGAGTTTTTGCAACAGAAATGCATATTTAAACTATCTTAGAAAATTGACTCAGGACCAGGGGATAGGCTTCCTGATAGGAATCGCCTTTGGTGTCAACGTCGTTCTATTATTACAAATGTCAGAAGATATTATAAGCAAACTATCAGAGACACTGACCAGCTCAATAATCGGAATTGTTGCCGTACTATCCACGATTACTATGGGCATAACCATTATTTACACTCAAAAAAGAACTTATAGAAGGATTAGAACATTAATTGAACAGCAACCCAAAACAGTAGAAGACGAGGGTAACTAAACATAACACGATTGGATATGACAGATGAAATATATCCAACCATATTGTCCCGTTTGGGACAAATTTCTGCAAAACTAAGCCAATAGAAACGAGGCGAATTGTTTTAAGGCTGTTAACAGTACATATAAGTTCAGTAAATGAGAGGCCCTATTTGTGCCACGATGTGGAAATCATTATTATCGATTACCCCCTCAATTGAAGAACAATCAAAGCAAACATAATAATTAGTGTGTAAGTACCTCATCATAATTATTATTAAGGTCTT
>DASUQJ010000082.1:0-69276 GCA_036280615.1 Nitrososphaeraceae archaeon | reverse complement strand
TCCAGTTGTTCTTGTTCCAGTTGTTCTTGTTCCAGTTGTTCTTGTTCCAGTTGTTCTTGTTCCAGTTGTTCTTGTTCCAGCTCATCCTGTTGTTGTTGACTTGTGTTTGCCATTGGTTCACTTAGGGTCTGATTTTGATTATCCTGCTCTGCTTGTTCTTGTTTATTCTGTTCCTGCAGATTAACCTCTTCCATATTTTTGGTTCCTTCAGTATCAGTATATTTTTCCTTAAAGTAATTTGTATTCTCAAAACAGCGTACGATTTCATAATCTCCCAATTTCTGTCCTACTTTGTTAGCCAAATCTATACAATTTCTTGTATCCTCGTCTTCATTCTTGTAAACACTAGAATCCTTAAATTTATCATAATCCACTTTGTCGTCATCCTTACCTCCATTTCTAACGTCCTTGACCATATCCTCCATATTTTCATAATCTTCCCAAATTTCCTCTACGCTATAGGCCTGAAAACTCGTCATGGCAAGAGAAAAGATAGAGAAGGTAACCAAAACAAGAAGACTGTAAATTTTTAACATCACTCACATTTCCTTTATTAATTTTAAGCATTATCACAGATAAGGATTTTTCATAATTTCAATACAATGTAATGATTTGATATCAAAATATTTTGCATCCGATGACGCCTTCTTAGTATTTAAAAAACAAAATTAAAACAATGTCCGACCTCCCCGAACCACAATAAGGAAAAATGCTTCCATTAAACACAGTTTAATCCAGACCAGTTTACCTTACCTGTGCAATTTCCTTTGTAATTGAAATTATAGATTACATCTTCCAACAAGTGGTCCCTAAATTTATTTGTCTTTAGCTGATTAGTTATCGCTCCAAAATCCTCTAGTTGTAACATACTGTCTTTCTGCATAGAATATATTCTTGTATAAATTTTCATCGTCAACATAATTGCGCAGTATGCGTGCAGCTGTTTCAACACCTATTCCATAACCCGATAGTACTGTTAATGCTTTCTTACCAAAATTGTTAATCAATGACGCGGCTTTCCATGCCCTTTCAAATTTGTGATTCTGTTCTGAATTGATTTCCGATCCCCTTAACTTGTTCGCGATTATTTTGGAAAGTTCATAATCGGAAGAAAAAGTAGTTGTAATTAGTCTCGATCCGCATTTTTTGCAAGATATAGAATCCAATACTTCCCTTGTTTCAACCAATCTTTCCCACTTGCCACATCGGATGCATATCAGTCGATGTTTAGTTCTATCAAGTCTATCCTTTATGAGGTCTAGGACTCCGCGCTCAATGCTTAAGGGTGCAGATGACGATTTGGAATGATGTTCTACAATACTCTGAGCCACTGGAGAAAAATCTGATAAATCTAGCCAATGTATTGATATTTCTTTGTTCCTTATTTTTCGGAGAACTTCTTGCGTAAATTTTACATCGAACTTATCATGAATCAACTCTCTTATGGACTCCTTGCTTATTGCAGTTTTAGAATATCTGTCATATATAAAACGGGCCAATCTCTTATCGTAGACTGCATTTTTATCAACGAGACCAAATTTCTTTGATACCATCCAAACTCTCCAATTCAAATTATATGTGTTAGCTAAAGATGTGATAAGTATTGTCTCAACATCATACTCATCATAAAAAATTTTTTCAATATTTCCTTTTGACAATCTAACGGACGAACTTAACAGGATTCTATAGGGATCTGACTTTGTTTCTACTAGATGTCCTACATATGATGCAAGAAAAGTGGATAATAGTGATGACAACGTATTGTTTATTTTCGTACCTAAAGTGGAATGGATTACAACTGCGTTTTTAGAAATGACACTCTCTATAACGATGTTCCTGGCATCTGGAACTATCAGAATTTTTTGTAGTGTGTTCCTAATATCTGACTCGAACTTAAAATTACTATCATCGAGAACTTTATTTCTGAGCTTACCTACTTCTACAGCAGTTTCATAATCAACCGGGATCATTTCGCCAACCCAGTGAGGTATATTTATAGGAGATCCAAAAACTTGCTCTACGTTGACTTGGAGTTTGTTTTCGTCAACACTTATAATTCTCCATTGAGTTCCTTTTAAGATAAAAACATTGCCCCTTTCTCCAAATTCGCCTATAAACTGTTGATCTAGAGTTCCTATTCTCTTCTTTCTTATTACATCGAAAACTTCAAATTTTACTATGTTTGGTATAGTAGAAATATTTTCAAAAAAATACTTGTATGCTTTTATTCTTCGAGAATAAGTCTGATTCTTGGAATCATACTTTATGATCTTAAAACTGTCCAATAATACCGCGCATTGTTCCAAATCAGAAAAAGGAAGTTCCCTAAATGGATAGGCTCTTGTAATAATTTGATAAACGTCATCCAATTTTTTTGGTTCCGATGTTGATATTACAAACCCGACTAAATGATGAGCAACTACATCTAATGAGTTGGTGTGGGGATTTTGTATCTCTATTGATCTCTTCTTCATTCTATTTATTAAAGATAGGCATTCTAATTCATCATCCCCGCTGTTTGCTATTATCAACCCTTTGGCGGATTTATAATTAGCATGTCTACTCCTACCAATCCTTTGTACGAGCTTTGAAACCTGTTTGGATGATCCATAATGAATTACTAGTTCTACAGATCCAATATCCAGGCCTAACTCCAGAGAAGATGTGCAAACAACGATACCAGTTATGCCTTCTCTAAGTTTAGTTTCAGTTTCCTCTCGTGTTTCTTTTGAAAGGGATCCGTGGTGTACTTCAATCGGAATATCATTTTGATTTCTTATTGTAGTACCTATGTACTCCGCCTCATCTCTAGTATTTGTGAATAGTAACACTGATCCACTTATCTTGTTTTCAGTCAGATATCTCGATACGAATTTGGCTACATTACTTATGGAGCCTTTTAGATATTTTACATCAATATCATAATTTCTTATTGTACTGTCGACAAGAATGGAACACTTTCTGTTTGTTCCGCCAATAAAACTTGCGGCATCTTTCAAATTTCCAATAGTTGCAGACAATCCTATTCTTATAACACTGTGAGAACTTATGTTTTGTAGGCGCTCCAGACTTAGGGTTAAGTGAGTTCCTCTCTCATTGCCAATTAATTCGTGAACTTCATCTATTATCACCCACCTAAGATGCTTCAAATATGTTTTGAATTTCTCCTGGGTAAGAATTATGCCGAGGGATTCAGGGGTGGTTATGAGAATATGAGGGGGTTTTATTACTAATTTGTGTCTTGCAGTTCTTGTTGTATCTCCATGTCTTATTTGAGCATCAAAATTTCTCTTAACTGCATAGTCAATTATTCTCCGATGAACGTCATTATTTAGTGCTCGTAAGGGTGTGATGTATAACACAATAATGGCATTATCCTCAGTAAAATCCACATTATTCGCTCGTTCGCTTTCGAGAAGGGAAAATATTGGAATCATTGAGGCCTCTGTCTTCCCAGATCCTGTGGGAGCAACGAGAAGACAATTTTGCTTACGGGAGATAACTGGAATCGAAATTTCTTGAATTTTTGTCAAATTTTGAAATCCTTCACTTTTGAAGGATTCTATGATTTGTTCATCAATGACATTCATTCAACTTCTCGTTTTTTCTGTTTCTGCATCTTGACTTGATTTGACGTTCATTTTCTCATATAATATAGTTCCAAAGAGCCCAACAATAAATAGGCCAACCGCAATTTGAACCAAAGTATCAAAATTCATTGATGACTATTCTAACCATGCATTTCTCATTTATAAACCGATTGAAATGAGTGAAATCTCATACAATCATGAATTCTATTTCGCTTATTTCTCGGTTAATTTACGGTTCTAAAACATCTTGGGATGATCCAGTACAATTCAGTTTTGCACACGGAAGTAAAGATGGATTTCCTTTCCTAATAGATTGAAATACATCTGACAGCTCAATCAGTTTTTAAGCGGGGCAATAAAAGTAGGAGAATTATCTTGGGATGAAAAAGGATCTGCACTAAACAGATTATCAGCAAATTTAAAAATTATCTTTCCTGGATACAGCGACTGAAGTTTGAAAATGTTAACAGGGCAATTATGTCCGTGTGCTCTAACTTAGAACATTCAATATTTAAGTCTGAGATTCTCTCTATGCAATAAATAGTTTGTCGCTTTATGAAAAGCTCCAAAAAATAAAGTATGTTGTATTTCTTTGGGTTAGAGCAATAAGAATAAAATTTCTCCTGGCTTCTGTTATAGCAGTAAGTAATGGTATTGCAATAAGCTATTGGAAAACAGGTGATATCGATCTTGGGTACGCATTACTAACTTATTTTGGAATTCTGTGTTTGCATATCAGTGTTGATTTGCTAAATGATTATTCTGACTTTAAGAGAGGGATTGATACCAATACAAAACGAACAAAATATAGTGGAGGGACTGGCGTTATACCTGAAAATCTCATTAATTCTAGATTAATTTATTGTGCCGGAATTATTTTTTTAATCTTAGGTGGGTTGACAGGATTATATTTTGTTACTATCAAAGGTATTTTGATACTGATACTATTGACCTTTGCAATTATTTCAATTTATTTTTATTCTACAAATATAGTAAATGCGGGTCTAGGAGAACTTTTTGTGGCAATCAAAGGCTGCATGATAGTATTGGGGTCATATTATATTCAAAGTAATATTATTGATTTAACATCGATCTATGTTGGTATTATTGTTGGATTTTTATCAGCTGCCGTGCTTTTGGTAACATCATTTCCAGATTATGAAGCAGACAAAAAAAGTGGAAGACGTACTTTGATTATTATTGCAGGCAAAGAAAGCTCAGTTAAAATCTTTATTGCGATTGTAATTGTAACGTATGGAATGATTATTGGAGGTTCTATTAACAGCATAATTCCAATTTTCTCAACTATTGGACTCCTGTCCCTACCATTCGCCGCCAAGGCAATTTACAAGTTGAGGAGATTTAATGACACGCCTCAGCTAGTTTCGAGTATGGCCAATTCAATACTCTATTCAAGGATATGCGGATTACTTCTGGCAATAAGTTTTATCCTATAAGAATGAAAAATGCTCACGAGATCATACTGTCCAATCGACCACTATAGTAGTGGAGAAATCATCATTTATTCGATGAGTGGTAGAATTGACAGAAGCGTTTGAATCAATCTTTAAGACTAAACTTGCAAAATTGTTAAGGACAAATAGATTTGGAAAATCTATTTATGTATTTAATGAATTGGATTCAACACAGGATTATGCCAATACTTTACCAATCACCGAATCAGTGCATGGCACCATAGTAATAGCAAGGAAGCAAAATGTGGGCAAAGGGAGAATAGGGAGATCCTGGATTTCACCTGAAGGCGGTTTATGGATGTCGATAGTTATTAGACCTGACTTTAGTGTGGATAATATAATATTTACTCAGTTCATTGCGGCACTGGCAGTGGCCGACGCCATACAGCAAGCTACTAATATTAGAAGCAGATTAAAGTGGCCAAATGATGTTTTAATAAATGAAAAGAAAGTCTGCGGAATACTGGTAGACGTAAACCTTGAAAGCAAAGGTAAGAAAATTGTTGTGGGTTTAGGATTAAATGCAAATATTGAGAGTTCTTTGATTAATAATTATTTAACAGCTGATACTATTAAGGCCACAACCCTCAAGGAAGAATATGGTAACGATATTGATCTAGTAGATTTAACAAAGTCGATCGTTGACAGAATTGAGTATTATTATAATTTTCTCAGTAGTGGGAAAGCTTTAGAGATAATAGATTTATGGAAACAAAACTCTGACATGTTTGGAAGAAGAGCTATTGTTTACGATGGAATTGAGAAGATTATGGGAGAAGTTGTTGATATAGGTGAAGATGGGTCCTTGATAATGAAATTGGGAGATGATTCGATTAAGAAAATAACCTACTATGGGAATGTCACCTTTCATTGAGTATAAATATTTTTCAAGAAAAGACTACGCAGACTGGGTAATTTTTGTCCAATAAGTCAGATTTGTAAAACATTCGGAATGATGATTATGATTCAGACTTCTAAACACATTCAATTTAATAAAATCCTATCTTGGGTTAGACACGAATTGTAGCTCATGTTGAATTCGTGGTTTCTCTTAGAGCCAATTCATTGTTTCTGTCCTCATCTTTAACGTATTTTTCACAATGGCAAGCATCGAATTCTGCAATATGGTAGACACATCTTCCTTTCCTGTGCATATCCATCCAGTGCCAACTTACATCATGTCCGCAAATACAGGTTCTCATTTTATAGAAATCTAAAATGAGTATCTTATTCATCTTTGTCAATTATGTTAGTCTTTTTGATCTATTCTTATCGTCCTAACCAGACATTTGATTAGGGACTACCTAGACTAAATTTTATTTACCGAATTCCTCCAAAGCTGGTATCCTATGGGTTTTTGTAAATCGATTTTTTAACCTAATAAAGATAGTATAAATAAAATACTCAGAGCGAGTTGGCAAGAACAATGGTTCCTTCTCAAAGCAATGGCGGCGGATCAATGAAGAATCTGAAACTAAGATTTCCAAAGAGCACTGCCTTCAATGGAGGAAGCATTTACGTCGTTCAGATACTAAAGCAGGTCTGCAAACAATGCGAGAAACAGATACCTGCATTTGCATTGGAACCCGTCCGGAAGACAACGGGAGAGTTGGATGTTATCTTTCGACAGAGGAGTAAAGAACTGGTCATGACCCAGAGGAAGAACCTCATTGTAATCCATTCAGACACGATACGGACCTTTGGAAACAGGTATATGCTGGAAAGCCATCCCGATCGCTCCAGTATTGGTGTTGCCGTGACAGGTTCTGGCAAATTGCACGATTTCTTCATTGATGTTTGCAAAAGCGGGAATGTCATTATGAGTTACAAAGGCCAGGCTAAGAAAACTACCGATGCAAAAGGCAGTGTGGTCGAATTCCAACTTTCAATAATTCCATCAAATGAAATCGACAGCATTTACACGTACTATTATACGATTCGTAAGGATCATTTGAAAAAGGCAGAATTGGACTCCTTGAGAAAATTAGAACTGAAGATTAGCCGACTCTCGCTTTGTCCAGAGCCCTATGTAATGATCGGCGAGGACAGACCCTGTAAAATTACGGCAAAGGAATTCAAAAAAATCTTTGGAGTCAAATTGCTAAAGACACCTTCGATAACAGACAGTAGGAATACACAGAACCTGATAAAAATCAATAATTCATATCGCAGGTTGCGTCCGTATATCGATGGCCCCTGTTCCTATGACGAAGGACTCAAAAGTGGCGACCTCCGCTGCGTCTCAAAAAAGTCGCTGCTAGAAAAGATCCTGGGTCAATTTCACGCCGGCAAAATGCACCTGCCCCGGGTTGTAATAGTCAGGGTAAATGAGCTGGTCGGAAACGGGTTGGCAGCCGGACAATACATCGCACCTGGAACGATAATAGGAGAATATAGTGGAGCGATTCTAAAGGTGGCTCCAACAGTGATTGATGAGAGCATGGATAATACATATTTTGCGCCCTATTCTATGGACGAAGTTCCCAGTAGCGAAATGTTTGTCATTGATGCAAAAAAGGTTGGAAATGCTACCAGGTTTATTAACCATTCAGATGATAATTCAAACGCTGTATGGGTACCTGTCTTTGATGGAGAAAAATTTCGTTTAATAGTTGTGGCTACAAAAGCCATCCCAGACGGCAAACAGATTCTTTTAAAGTATCGTCTCAGTTACTGGTTAAATCCAGACATCCCAAACCCAGTTCCTACTTCCTAATATCTGCTAAACCGGGATAACGCGTTTAATAGACATTCAATAGATCTTTGAAAATTAGATTTACTCCCTTGGGTAACGCTATACAGAAATCATAAGAATAAAATATTCTTTCAAGTTTGTAAAGATCAATAAAACGAATTATTTACTAATCTACAAGACCATATTGCCGCCAAGCAAAAAAATGGAGCTTTAAGTGTATTGTTGCGCATTTATCTGCCTTTAGGGAACCTTTACACAATCTGCGACCGCCTGTTCTTTTACAATCTTTTTAGTGCGATGTTTGATTTATTATTAGTTCCGCAGCATGCATTTTTAACAGACCAGCAACAATTGCTACACCTACACTAAAGTTTAGAGTTTCACGTTCATCCATAGTTTGTATTTGGTCGGCTAGAGCTGCAAGCAATGGGTGATTTGATCTTATCTCATCTCTTATTTGTTCCGCGCTTTCATGCTCTGGCACTGCATGTATTGTTGTGCTTTTCTGCCTCGTCATCCCTGTCATATTGGCGGCGCCCTGCGCGTATGCCGCTATGGTATTGATAGAGATTACTGTCAAGATACTAAATGTCAGTGCCATAGCTACTACTGCAAAAATCTTTTGATTATTAAATGCAATTTCTGAACGTATTATAAAAATATTTTAGAACCCCATAGATTCCACAAACACTGCATTCATCTTTCCCATGCATTGATCTCCTTAGTAAAGTTGCAGAATTTAAGGATTGAGAACGTAAAAATGAGCAAAAAAAGCAAGCATGATTTATCAGTTGGGATCGCTATGAAAATCCAGGCTTATGATCTTGGGCGGATCTAAAGCAAACTTGAGATTAATTAAAGCTATTTCTATAGGATACATAGTATAAACTATGCTAGAATAATCTTTAGCGCTAATTTATCTATTAGAACTTTAATACTATCTATTGTACTTTATTGCTAGGCGCAACTTTTTCTAGAAACAACGTCATAATTCTTCTTATAATTGCAATAATTGGTATTGGGTTATCGATACTCTCATATCAATATTCTTCCTTCACCGCAAACGAAATTGCAAACATTTCATCTCAAGACGTAAGGTCAAATGCCAAAATTGAGGTTTACCAACTCTCCCGTATTCTCGTAAGGAGTATGGACTCTATTTCTAACAATCTTCAAGGATTGAGCAATTCCATATCTCTATTAGATATTGAGAAGGACAATGTTCAGAGATTATTTGATTCCGCACAGACATCAACTAGGGATTTGACTAATGGATATTATATGGTTGATATGAATGGAGAGGTTATTTCTGGAACGAGCAATAAGTCTATCACGACAAATTATAATGGTATCAAAGTAAATTCATCAGATATCCTTCTATCTCCCAAAGCACGCAATAGCACATATTATAGTAGCATCATTGATGTTAATAACCAATTTCCACAACTCTTCATATCTAATCCAGTAATAAAAGATAACGTTACTTTTAGCAATATTACTAACCAATCCAACATGTCAAATTTTGAAGGAATAGTATTTACAACAATTGATTTATCTAAACTAGGTGAATTCTTGCAGAAAGAACTGTCTCCCGAATTTGCAAGCAATGTTGGTTTAATAGATAAGAATGGCGTAATTTTATATTCAAGAAATACAAACGTGGTTGGAAAAAACTACCTAACACCTGAATTTCAAGATCTTATTCCTCCTCAAATCAAAGATGTCTACAATAATGTCTTGGCTACTTCTCTGACAGGAGGTTCCGGATTAAGAGATATTTCATTTAATGATAACATGACCACTGTTGCATACCAACCAATTACATTGGACGGAGAGTTCCTATGGTCATTATATATTAGTACTCCACACAGTCTGGCTTCTAATGTGGGTTACTTAATAAACCAACAAAAGAATTTCAGTACTATGGTAATTATTGTTGTTGGCTCTATGGCCTTTGGGATTGCATTTTTGATACTATCTTGGAATAAGCGATTAGAGGGTGCCGTAGAATCCAGGACCGTACAGTTGAAGAAAACAAATGAATCTCTAATTGAATCAAATAGTTTGCTTGGTTCAGCAAATAAGCAACTGGAGATTCACGATAACATGCAGAAGGAATTCATTAATGTAGCAGCTCATGAACTGCGAACTCCCATAATGCCAATTCTAGGAGAGGCAGAATTAATTGAAAACGACATTAGTGACAATGAAATTGCGAGTGTAAGCAAAGAACAGATCTCGTCTATAATTCGTAACGCAAAAAGGCTGGATAGATTAGCTGCAGACATACTAGATGTCACAAATATTGAAGGAAAATCACTTAAACTGAATAAGAGCAGGATTGATATTGACGAAATTTTATCAGAATTAGTTACCGAATATTCAAGGCAAATTGATAATGACCATGCAAAAAATAAAAAACTAAGTATATTTTATGAACCTATTCATGTGAGGATATTTGCAGACAGATATAGAATTACACAGGTTATTTCGAACATAATTAATAATGCAATTAAATTCACGGATCAAGGAACCATAACTATTGAGGGTATCGTAAACAGTAATGTGTTGACAATAAAGATTACCGATACTGGTAAGGGTATAGATAATGAGATAATCAATCGCCTGTTTGATAAATTTGTATCCCGCTCCGAGCAGGGAACTGGGCTGGGGTTATTCATCTCTAAGAATATAATAGAATCCCACGGAGGAAAGATAATCGGTTTTAACAATGAAAATGGTGTAGGGGCTACATTTGTTTTTACATTACCATTAGATTCGATTGGCAATATTTAGTTGATATTTACTTTGCCTTAAGCTATTATTTCAATCTGCATACAATTGAAACATCATTAACATTCGTGCCTGTAATTTTTGTGTATAGCGCGCTGTTCACTTTATCAAAGAATGTGTTACTATCATGGTTTTTGAGATATTTTGATATACTCAATCCCTTTTGAGTTATTCGCGAAAGTATCACTGGATTTACTACAGCTCCGGCAGCCTGAGAGTTTCCGTCAATACCATCCGTTCCAAAACTTGTGATTGTAAAATCAATCTCATCACTTAAATGTTCAAAACGTGATGCAGCAGAAAGCACTGCTTCTTGATTTCTACCTCCAATACCATAAATCTTATTTTTCAAATCAACTGTTGTTTCGCCACCAAAAACAAATGCGTAGGGAGTCGAGATTGAGGGGAAATCGTCAACAAGTCTAAAGAGAAAGTGTCCAAGATCTTTCGATTTTCCCGTAAAAGTCGAACCCAAATACATCGTTTTTATCCCTCTTTTTTCGAAAAACAATTTTATATTTTTGCAAGCGATATTATTATTGCCAATAATAACGTTATGAATGTTAGTAAATATAGGATTTCCAGGTTTTGGTGTATCACTGATATTTCCTGACATGCCGTCGATTATTAAATCTCTAATTTTTTTAGAAATCAATTTTTGATTCTTCCAAAGTTTGTATTTTACCAATATATTTTTGGTATCCTCAAATGTGGTCGGATCCGGTACTGTAGGACCTGAAGCAATTACATCAATTTTATCTTCAACCACATCTGATAGAATAAGTGTTAATACTCTAAATCTCTTGTTGATTATTTCTGCAAGTCTTCCACCCTTAACTTTAGAAAGATGTTTTCTAACAGCATTCATTTCATCAATAGATGCTCCTGACGATAGGAGCTTCTTAGTTATATTCTGCTTCTCTGCTAAACTCATATTATCTATAGGTAAAGGCATAAGAGCTGAGGCTCCACCTGATAAGAAGATTACAACGATATCATTTGTTTCCGCTTTTTCCAGAACTTCTAATATTCTTCTTGTACCTAGAGCACCATTGGAATCTGGAATTGGATGAGCTGCATTTGTTGTTGAGCAGAACTTGTTTTTCATTCTTATTCCATAAGGAACTGTAATGCAACCTCCTTTCACTTTTCTATGGTTCAATATTTTTATGAATGCGTCTGCCATCGATGCTGTTGCCTTCCCCGCTCCAATTAAGTAAATCCACTTAACCGATCCAAGATCAAAATCAATCTTCTTTCCATTATAATCAGTTATGGTTAGATAATTGCGGCTTGCCTGTACCGAATTTTCTATAATCCTCTTCGGATTAACCGATGCTAAACCAACCTCTATGGCGTCTAGTGTTAGGGATAGCGAATCAGAATAATTACTTTTCAATATCTTTGATTTATTTTGTAATTTCAGACCCGCCATGAAATCTCATTTTACATTGTGTTAAGAGTATAACCCGTAGAAAGGTACCACAAATAAATAAATATTTTGTGCAGATCCATAATTCGAAAAATAGTAAAATTTTTACAATAATGGGAGATTTTCTTAATAATTTTTCTTGGGCGTGATCCGGTTTAGTAATATTATTATTAGAGCATCTAATATGTGCGCGTCAGAAAATGTCTGTAAACATTAATGAGTACTATGAGGTAAATATAAGAAAATGGTTGCGGATCTTCGTTTGCGCGGATCGATGGGAAGGAGAGGATTAATGTTTGTATCCTACTATGGCAAATCCAGGGCTTTTATCTCAAATTATCGGTCTTGGAGAGAATATGATTCAATCGGTAAGACAGCCGAGGTCGCTTCCTCAATTATAAGCCATGAATCAATTCATCTTGCATTGAATAAATTTTCAGTAAATGCTTCTGACAAATTAGATAATCTATTCGGAAGATCTAATTCATGGGAAATTTATCCGCATGGATTAGGTGATTTGAATAAAGCCAGAAAGGAGAGACGCAAAAATAGGAAAATCGGATCCATTTCTGATAATTTGTGACACTAGTGAATAACAGATCGAGGTAAATAATAATGATTAAATTGGCTGCTGTAAATTTTGGAATGTATGTCGATTTACTTCACTCCACAAGATGCTAATAGAATCTTACCTGAAGTAAAAAAACTATTTTCTAGCATTATTATTCAAAAAAATAAGGTAATCAAGCTTCAAGAAGAATTACAACGAATGGTTAACGCTGGAACGAAATTTACGCCGTTCATAGCCAAAAAACAGGAGCTAAACAAAGCCGTCTTTAGATTGTATGAAACAATAGCAGAATTGGAAAGTAAAGGAGTTATGATCAAGAGTGTTGACGAGGGTCTCTTAGATTTTCCATCTTTAAGGTTTGATGAAGAAGTATGGCTTTGCTGGAAGGAAGGTGAGAATGAAATAAAATTTTGGCATCGAAAAGATGAAGGATTTATGGGAAGAAAACCGTTAGCAACTACTAACATAATTGATCGTTAGCATTAAGAATTAATTCGAATCCGAGATTCATATGTTACCAATTGGATATAACAATAAAAGGATTTTTTGAGTTTATTACTTGATCTCCGGCAGATAAGCAAATGAACTATTTACTTGAATTGTAATACCGTCTCATAAGATTTAAATCATGTTTTAAAACACCTTTTTATGGTAACTATTATAAATGCTTAATGACATTATTTCAAGTTCCCGTGTCTTTACACTTAATAAGAAAAAAATTAATACTGACAGGAATCCATTTGAGATTTTTAAGCAAATTTACATGAATTATGATAATTCATTCATTTTAGAATCTTTAACCGGACCAAAGGAACTTTCAGAATTTTCAGTAATAGGTTTTGACCCCGAATTTACTGTCAAATGTGATAGAGGAAGATTTAAAATTTATCAGAATGACAAAATTGTATCTGAAAAAAAAGTAAAGGATCCACTTTTGGAATTAAGAAGAATCCTGCCAACAATTAACGAAAAAAAAGTCCGATATATAGGAGGCGCTGTGGGGTACGTTAGCTATGAGGCAATCAAATTTTGGGAACAGTTACCAGCAAAAAGAGCTAACAATATGTTCCCCTTGATGGAATTCGGAATCTATACTGATGGCTTGATACATGACAAAAGAGATAAGGCAACTTATTATTTTCATATTGGTAAAAATTCCAGACTTGCTGAAATAAAAAAAATCTTAAACTCGAAAAAGCAAGATTTGGTAAGATCTTTCTCTTTTTCAAAACCAGTTTCAGAAACAACTAAAAACAAATTTATTTCTAAGGTGAAGAAAGCAAAGGAATACGTATATGAAGGAGAGGTGTTTCAGTTAGTAATATCAAGAAAGTTCAATTTTAGGATCCGTGGAGATCCTATGCATATTTATGAGAATCTGCGGAAGTTAAATCCATCGCCCTATATGTATTTCTTCAAACGCAAAAAGAGAGTTATTATTGGCTCGAGTCCTGAAATGCTACTTCGAGTAATTAATAACAGGATCGAAACATTTCCTATAGCAGGAACAAGACCAGTTACACATAAAGAGAGTGAGAATAGACAGTTAAGAAATGAACTTTTAAGCGACAAAAAGGAGCTGGCTGAACACACTATGCTGGTGGATTTGGCAAGAAATGACTTGGGTAGGGTATGCAAATTTGGATCCGTGCAACCTAAAGAATTGATGATAGTGAAAAGATTCAGCCATGTACAGCATTTGGTATCGCATATAGCAGGTGATCTTTACAATGAATACGATTGCTTTGATGCATTTAGATCTTTATTTCCGGCCGGTACAGTTTCTGGCGCACCCAAAGTGAGAGCAATGGAAATAATATCAGAACTAGAAAAGACTGCGAGAGGGCCATATGCAGGTGCCCTAGGATATTTTTCGTTCAATAGATGCTGCGATTTTGCGATAATAATAAGATCGTTGTTTATAAATGGAAAGAAGGCCTATATACAATCTGGCGCAGGAATAGTAATGGATTCTATTCCCACAAATGAATACCTAGAAACAGAGCACAAAGCTGGAGCAATGTTTTCTGCTATGAAAGCAGCAAGGAACCAATCGCAATAATTACTATCAATCCGATCGATTTCTGATATCTATAGAGTATTTTATGTAAACCTGGATGGTCACACTTCTCTAAGTTTAGCGTTATCGAAAGGTTTTGAACTTAACCAGCAGTATCTGAAATAGTCCAAACACCATTCATGAAACAGTTTGTTATTCTCCTTGTGAATACTATTAGAAAATGCTCCATTCATATCAGTTTCTCCCTTAATAGAAGGAAACATCACTAATGCTTTTTTTTCGTTCAAAACCACGGAAACTCTTACATCCTCTATCATTTTTCTCTCAACTAATCCGTTTTTCAATAGTTCTTGATAATTGATCTCATTTAGAAAATCTTTACCTTTTTTTGGTATTGCTGCATTTTTAGGTAATATGTAATTAAACTTAATTTTACGTTCCTTTACTGTTTTTGCAGCTACCTCCATAAGATCCAGCGGAACTTGGGGGATCATTCCATAAATGTATTCCTCAGAAAATCTGTACATTTCCTTGATTTCCTCAATTACCGCAACCAAGCCTTGGATAAACTTGCTATTGTCCAATGATCCAATTCTTTGAACAAATTTCATAGGAAGATCGGCAAAATAATGATCTGAAAAATAATTCTTATTCTTTGAAAGAAAATTGATAGACGGAATCTGGGTCACTATGGTATTTCCAAATGTTGTTAAAGAGTACGATCCACTGGAATCTTTACTTACTATTCCTGCATCCATGAGTCTGTTAAAATTTCTATGCGCCTCTTGCATAGTTATACCAAGATGCTTTGCAATTAATGTCAAGTTCATACTGGAATGTGTTAATGCATTTATTATCTGTAGTCGTTGCGAATTAGATAATTCTATGAATGTTTTTTCAGAGTCTTCAAAAACAGATCCGGCATTTTCCATGTGTATTACAATTATATTCATGTTTATAAGTTAATTTTCAATTTTGCTACTTTCCATGAAAGAATCAAATTGATGCTTTTATTTATAATACGCATTGTAGAATCTAGGAGATCTGTATGTGGAATTATTCTAGAGCTGGTGTCGATATAAAGAAAATTCGTAAAATACAAACCGATATTGGTAAATTTGTGTCAAAGACTCACTTAGTTTTTGAAAATAGAAGTTGGAACGTATGGTCTGGTTTTGGACACTATGCAGGATTGATTGAATTTCAATCTAAGGTTTTCGCCTTACACACTGATGGCGTTGGAACCAAAATCATTGTTGGACAATTGATGAAGAGATTTGATACATTGGGTATTGATTGTGTTGCTATGAACGTTAATGACGTGATTTGCGTTGGGGCCGTACCAGTTGGTTTTGTGGATTATATTGCATTAAAAAAACCTGACAGTTACCTTGTAAGAGAGCTAGTGAAAGGATTAACAAAAGGAGCAAAGGAATCTCAAGTTGCAATAGTTGGAGGGGAGACTGCAATTCTACCAGATCTTCTTAGCCAAAAAGAAGAAAATTCATTTGATTTGGTAGGTTCTGTTTTTGGAATAGCTGATAAGAAATCATTAGTTATGGGTAATAAAATAATTGAAGGAGACATAATAATTGGATTAGAGAGCAATGGGTTGCATTCAAATGGCTATTCACTTGCACGCAAGGTCTTACTTTCAAGGTATAAATTGAAAAAGTCTCACCCATTTCTGGAATGCTCTTTAGGTGAAGAGCTATTGAAACCAACAAGAATATATGTGAAACCCATAATTGAGATTCTCCAAAACGAAAGAGATTCGATTCATGGCCTTGCTCATATCACAGGAGGATCATTCAGCAAGCTATCGAGACTAAATAACAAAGTCAATTTTTATCTAGACGATCTCCCAAAACAGTACAATATTTTTAGTCTCATTCAACAAGCTGGTAGAATTTCTAATGCAGAAATGTATTCTACCTTTAACATGGGAGTTGGATTTTGTATTATTGTTCCAAAATCACGGGTAGATAATATGAAGCAAATATTAGAAAAGAACAAAGTAAAGTATCACCAAATAGGATACATCACCAAAGGAATGGGTGCTGTATCTATGACATTAGATGGAAGAAAATATGGGCTTACTGGCTGACCATAAATGGAATTCTAATGAGCTAATATGCTGGTGATAGATTGGTTCTTACACTGAAATTCCTATGATGCAATTCCCGAACCAATCAGACGCCACCTGTCTGCAATTCTTCTACTTATTGCGACTCTGTTATTACTGATCATACAAACTGGTTTCTTCAGTTTAATTTCCACGGTATGATCTTTTAGATGAGTAACGGTACCGAGGGTTGCTGCAGTTCCAATGTTCAGACGCAATGATTCTTTTATTTTAATCGGATCAACTTTGACGAGCTCTTGCGTTCCTACTGCAGTTTCAAACAAATTTAGTTCTATAGTAACATCATAAATGTCCGGAGGAAGTGAGTCTGGAAGTCCTACCAATGAGCCTATTAATGAATCACTCTTAACTATGTATGGATCCAAAGTTGTTCCAAGTGCTACCAAGCCCCCAGGCTTTACAACTTGTACAATTCCTGCTCCAGTACCTAGTGATGAGATCTTTGACATTATTGGTTCGTATTTTCCTTTCTTCTCATCATACAGTCCCGGTCGTATTTCGATTTCATCACCAGTCTCAAAATCTCCCTGGATTAGTGAACCTCCAATTACGCCACCTTTCACCTCACCTATAGGCAAACCTGGTTTGTTAATATCAAATGATCTTAGCACATGCATTAGGGGCTCAGAATTTTTTGATCTATCAGGTGTTTTGATATTAATCTGGATAGCTTCTATTAAAGCATCAATATTTAATTTGTGTTGTGCAGAAACTGGAATTATAGGAGCGGTATCGGCTACACTTCCTTTAACAAAATTCTTTATTTCTTTATAATTCTCTATTGTTTCTTCATAAGATACCAAATCAACTTTGTTTTGGACTAACACAATCTGTTGAATGCCAAGTGTTTGTAGAGCCAACAAGTGCTCTCTAGTTTGCGGTTGAGGTACCTTTTCATTTGCTGCTGTCACTAAAATTGCTCCATCCATCAAAGCCGCGCCTGAGAGCATATTTGCCATTAGACTTTCATGACCTGGAGAATCTACAAAGCTAACTACTCGTTCAAATTCAGATTTCTGTCCACAATTCTTACACTCAGGTTGAGTTGAATAGCATACTGGTGGAGGACAATCCTTACACTTGTAAAAAGCAGCATCGGCATAACCAACCTTTATGGTAATCCCCCTTCTTAATTCTTCACTATGTCCGCTTGTCCAAACGCCAGTTATTGATTCGACTAGGGTAGTTTTTCCGTGGTCCACATGACCAGCTGTTCCTATGTTGACACATGGTTGATAACCATATTGTTTAACGTACCATTCAGGCAGAGTTTCCTTCCAATGCAATGTGTATAGTGAAATTTTACAGAGATATTAATTTAATTATGGTGGTAGTGTTTGGAATGATATTGATTTTTATTTAACAGATAGCTCTTCTTCAGCCTTTTTAGAGTCCGTCCTTTCGGCAGTAAGCGGTAAGTTTCCTTCCAAGAGTAAACAATTTATCTGGTATATCTCTTCTGTAATCATATTTCCTCTAACTAGTTTTCTTTTTCTGATCCCTTCACGATCGTCTCTCATTCCAGCCCCTTTCGATAATAAAACATATTTTTTTACACCACCATGAACATCACTGCGAATCGGTGTTCCAGACTTATCACTACCCCCTCTTAGTTCGATCTTACCAGAAGGTATACCGACCACTGATGAATCTACAATTTCTCCTACTCTCAGACCCACTAAGGGCTGAGCCTCTTTGTCTTTTAGCTCTTTGCTAACACTTTTGCCCTTCTTATCGGAAATTATTATCTTAAACTGAGTCAATATGAAAACAACCTGTATTACAGCGTTAATTAATCTTTACGACCGGAATCATCTTAAATACTTTAATAAACGTTATGCAAAAAATATCTTAAGTGCAAAGCGAGAAAAAAAAGGAAGATGAAAAAGAAAGAAGGTGTTTAAGATGCGGATTCACAATGCTTAGTATTCAAAGCTGTCATCTTAGGTGTGAAAATTGCGGATCGGAGTTGACCTGTTCTGATAAAGGTTTGTTTTGGTAAAACCAAAAAAATCAATCAAATCGAATAATCTACAATTTTTCAATTATGCACCAAACCAAAAGAATAGCGAATTAAAACTAACAACCTTAACTTCAAACGTTACCCCTGAACTGATAATTATCGGCCATATTCTCTGCTTTTGACTTCATTATTTCCATATAATTTTCATAATTGTCCGTATAACCACAATTTTTGCAATGTATAGTATTCATATCATCACTTACTTGTGCTTTGTTATTACACTTTGGGCATTTTGCGTCTAGCAAACCAACACTAGATAACCTCTTCTTATTATTATATTTTAGGTGACTAGCTCTGTAACCTAGATTGTCCCAATAGAGGAGTTGCCTTGACAATTATGATCTCTGAATTAGGATTATTTTTAGTTATTCTTTCAAAATCAGGCTTGGAGCAAGAAACCACAATGAGCTTTTTTTCACTTGAATAAAAGTCAAACATGGAATCTTGTCTTTCTACATCCCCTACATAATCTTTTAGTCTTGATTCCAATCTAGATATTATTTCCAATCTATCTCCTCTCATTTCATTAGGATCAAAGGTCCATGAAATTATCGCTTTTGTTTTACTAGCTTTCAGCTCATATTTCTTAAGGATAATTTTGATTTGTTCAGTCAAGTATTTTATGTAATTTTCAACCGTGGCAATATTCCCCTTTAGTAGAAGTGTTAGAGGAGAAATCCCAGCGAGAGATGACAGGATAGTGTTCAAATCAAACAAGCCGCTCACAAGATCGTCAAGATATAGATCATCGAAGGATTGACTCTCGATCATCTGCGATTGAAACGAGGAATCAGCAAATTTACAAATTTCAAAAATAGGTGACATTAAACCATAGTGTCTTAAGATTCCTATACAATAGAAATATTCTGCAGATTCGATATCTACTACTTTCAATGTGTTGTAGGGATAAAGTTGGCTTAACATGCTTTCAAGATTAGGATTCACTTCGGATCGTGTTCCAATAATTGCATCAAATACTGTTGAGGATATGGAACTGATTGGCATATAATGATAGAAAATGTTTTTTCCAACATTAAGACCGGTTCTATGTTCAATCAAAGTTATGTATTCGTTATTTGCGCCAAAACCTGTAGGAACTGTGTTAATTATGGAACTATCCTTGTTCACATGTTTTATCACATCTTGAAACTTAGATCCAATGTGATTCTTTGCGTCAGGCCATGATTTTCTTATTCTGGGAGTAAAAAAGATAAAGGACGCATTATTGACGGCAACGTCAAAAGGTTCAAAATCTAAAAGTGTTTCATCCTGAATAAATGAAGTTACGCTTGAATATGTCTTTGCTATGTCTTGTTTAAGTGTAATTGCCATTCCTGATGAGTCATCGATAATTGAAACTGGTATGCCTTTATTAGAAATGTGTGATGCAATTCTGTATCCCTCTGTACTTAGACCGTATACAGCTACCTTCAATGAACTAGCACTCACAGGTATTTCCTACCCCAAATAACATATTTCTGTTCCTGAACCAAAATTAAGATTGGTTGAAGAAAAGTTTTTTCCATGAGGATTCTTATACATGGTGCTTGAGGATCTGGTTTGACGTTTTAACCCCAAAACAAGTAATGTTTTTCAAACATTCAGTGGACTTGCTAAAAGAAAAAGATCATGAAATCCTGTGTACGGGAAGAAACTATCGGGAATGTGTTAAGTTATCTAAATTAAAGAAATTTGAGCTAAAAATAGTAGGAAAGTACGGCAGTTCATCAAAATACGACAAACTCAGAGCAAGTTCCAGCAGAATTTTTGATTTGGCAAAAGGGATAAATGAATTTCAACCCGATCTGTGTGTTAGCTTTTCGTCGCCTGAGGCAGCAAGAGTAGCATTTGGTTTAGGAATTCCACATATAACGTTTAGTGATTCCCCTCATGCTCATGCTGTTCAGAGGTTGACAATTCCATTTGTTAGCTATCTTTTATGCCCTTGGATTATTCCCTACTCTGCATGGAAAAATTTAGGAATTTCAAATAATCAAATAATTCGTTATCACGCACTTGATCCGGTTGCGTGGATTAGAAGAGAAACTAGGAATATCGATGGGGCTAAATTAAAGAGAAAATATCGCGTTTCGAAGAACAATACTATTCTAATCAGACCAGAAGAAAGTAAGGCATCCTACTTGATTGACAAAGAGAATAATGTGAACAATGTTTTAGGTTCAATAGTTGAAAACTTCAATCATACATCCGACATATTGGTATTGTGCAGATATCAGGATCAAATAAGGCTCTTCAAAGAGAAATATGGCAAGAAGATCAAAGTTTTAGAAAATGTAGTCGACGGGTTGGAGCTAATATCTATTACAGATGTGTTTGTTGGTGGGGGCGGTACTATGACTGCCGAATCTGCACTACTTGGAAAACCGACTATCTCCGTTTCTCCGATCAAATTCTATGTTGATGATTATTTGGTTAAAACTGGTTTGATTCAAAAGACTGCAAATTCAACACAAATTGTGAAATTATTACATAGAATGCAATTTGATAATAAATTTAAAATCGATCAAAAAAATCGAGCCCAACGAATATTGAACAAAATGGAAGATCCAGCAGAAAAGTTGATGAAAATTGTTGATAGATTCGTAGCTTTATAAATCAGATATTCCATAAAAAAATGCCCGGCAGCCCGGTAGAGAATTTCAAATTCGCTGAATGTAGTGGCCAAGCATAGAGGCCTTTGGAGCCTTTGACCCCAGTTCGAATCTGGGCCGGGCTAATTTGATTTGATTCTAATCTTCTAATACCAACAATGAGTAATGGATGATTCGACACTACGGTCAAAATTATTCGTATGATTAAATTATTTTCTTCAAATGACAATTCGAATATTTAAGGTATAATACAACTAAAGCAGATCAGATTAAATGCTCAGTCTCTCACGATTGATAGGCAAACTTTACCCTTCACAGGACAAAATTGCTATTCAGATATTATATTCTTTTGTAGTATCAATAAGTTCATTAATATTAGAAAAAAGTTGCAAAAATCTTAGCCCCTTATCCGTAATTTTGTAAAGATGTTCTTCCGCTTCAAGTTTTATCAAATCATTTTCAAGCATTATGGATAGATACTTCTTGAGCTGATAATGAGAGAGAAAGGATTTGTACATGATAGTTGTGATACCCACTCCTTTTGGATTATTTGCAGATTGTAAAATTGACGCAAAAATATCCGTCCTACTTCTGTATTTCATATTTAATGCTTTTATAAATACACAATCAATTTTAATATGTCTTGTGGATGTCAATAGTGCGTGAGCTACCTAACTGCAAAGACGCTAGTAAAAAGTAATAAGCAAACAAAATTATTGATATTCAGAATTGGAAGATACTCAAATCAAATACAAGATAACGCAACTGTCAGATAACGGTATTAACATTTCTCTGTCTCTAATTGAAGATATCGAACTGGAATCGGTATCACAGCAGCAGTTAATGCTAGAAGCGATTGATAGGTCTATTTCTGATGATGAAGTAAAGAAGCAAATAAGGCCCATACTTGAAGCTATCCTGCACTCTCAACCACAAACTGTTATCAAGACTTATCCAAAGACAGTAATTCAGATTAATATGCCAAGAAAAAAGTATGAAAATATAGGCAGCCCTGCCGTTGGAAACAAGATTTTAATTGATATAAAACCTGATACCAAATAAAATGAATCTTACCGCTTTTCAGAAGCCTATTTCCTTTGGAAATTGTCCTTGGGAAATCCACAAGATTAGTTGTATTTTGAATAAAAAATAATTGCAAACAGGTCACAAGCTACACTGAATACATTATTCCACCAGATACTATAGGAACGGAATCCACATTTGCAATCTCTTTTATCCTAGCTATTAAGGCATTAAACCACAGGCTATCAATCCCCTGGCTCCAGATCGTTATCTTCTTGTATTCTCTTTTAAGACCGTCGTTGAAAAAACCATTACAATCTTCTACGGTGATATTGTTATACTTTTGGCTTATCTCATCAATCAGTCCTTCCGCCTGACTTACTAGGTATACTATTGTTAACGTAGGAAAAGGGATAGTATTCGAAGCTGTCGAAGAAATATCTTCTGCCATACTGGTTCAATTAATTATTAAGATCAATATCTTGTTTTCGTAGTTCCGCTGACAATAGTAAATCTTGATAGCTATTTCCATACTGCGGCCTCACATCTTGGCATAAACACAGATATATTTCTGGGCTACTAGATCTTGTTCCATGAATGAAGTTGATTTCTTAAATAGTCTACTGGCAATTAACCCATCTTTGAGGTTTTCAGGATTGGTCGAAAAGTCTGGGCACCTAAGCGCAAGTGTAATTCGACAGGGAATTAGTGAACATCTTAAAGGTAGAAACCCGGAAATTAGTTATTCTCAATCAGCGTATATAATTGAATTAAGAAAAATATTTGAAAATGAGTTGGGGAATCTTAATTCAGTAATTTACATTTATGATAAGGTAATTATGTTTAGCATTCCAATAAGAAATCACATAGTTGTTATTTCATCAGACAATAATATCAATATTGATTCTGTCTTTAAACAAGTACAATCCTTCATTAAGAATAGCGAAACCGAGTTAGACCTTGAGTTGGATGTCAAAAATATTAGTCAGGACAAGAAAGAAAGTGTCAAGAATTTGTACGATTCTGGAATATCTGAAGAGATGATTGCTGAACAGGTTGACCTAAATTTAGCAACTGTCAAAAGCTTGATAAAAGTTATCACAACCAGTACAAAATAGTACATTGCCACTTAGTTTGTCTAACAAGCCCTTAATTTGCAAATAAAATTAAGACAGGATTCAATATCTACTAGCTGGTGGTATCCTAGCCATAAGCATTCAATTCGCTTTCGGTGTCTTGAGTCTTTATCTTGCCTATTTCTTTTTCAATCTTTTCTGCTTCTTGAAGTAATAATGGGACATTGCATGATACACCAGGGACAAGTCTACTAATTGTTGTGGATAATTCCGCTGCTGCCCTAAAATCAGGAATTCCTTCAACAATTTTTACCAACAGAATTACTACGTCGATACCTAATTCGGAACTCTGATTTAAAAGAACTGCTGGAATCCCCCCTATTGTACCATTTTTGAGTAATGAAATTTTCGAATCTTTTAACCTGTTTCTTGCTCCCACCGTATTTCCAATACCTGCGATTGAATATTCTTTTGAATTAATAGTCCCTGTCTGCTGCGGTGGGTTAACTATATTACTCGAGCTAATTATGAGATCACATTCGTTATCCTTTGCCCAATTTAATATGGTGTTTCCAATAAAGAAGTATAATGAAGGGTCTATACTTATTTCAGATATGAAAATTGATGTCTTTAATTCTTCATTTGCGTATATCCTTACAGGAAAATATGGAATAGAATTCCTAACAACGGATAGCTGAGAAAAATAAGATGATTCTATGGTTGCTATTAGCTGAGTATTAATTGAGTGCAAGATACATTCAGAAGCAATAGTATTGGTAATGCCCGTCGTAGCAAAGCCATCTATTACTGTTCCACCTTTGAGATTCATTTTCTTCAGAGTTTTAATTACAAAGGGCTGGGAATTCGACATTTAATTAGATTTAACGGTACTACCTTAAGAATATTAATGTACAAACTGCAAGGATCAAGGATCACTCCATATTCTTATGTGATTTGCTTCTTATACCAATCATTCTTAGTGTCTTAGCAAGTTCAGAATTTTTTTGAATTCTTCATGATTCATTTGAATTTTATAGTCTTTAATATTTTTAATGATTTGTGTCCTATCTTTATTGATTGAATCTTGAAGTCTGGAATATATTGGGCCATGTAGAAAAATTGATTGACATACGCTTGTTATATTACTGACTCTTCTCATTGAACTTGAAGTTTCAAAATCCAAAATTGTAGGCCTGTCATCCTTTGATATTATTATATGGCGGTCAAGTCTATTCAGCTGACCATGATCAAGTTTCAGGCAATCAAGGAGATAACATTGTTCAAGGATAAGAGCAGTACATTTCAATATCCTTTCATTTGAAGTCCATATCGAATTATACCAGTCTACTATGTTAGAACCTTCGACAAATTCCATCAAAATAAAATTATCAGAAAAATTCATAAGGAAGGGACCAATCCCAACTGAGTTAGCGAGTGATTGGTAAACTGCTTCATCGAACATATTCGTTCTGTTAGCATCAGTTCTTCTAATCTTTAGAGCAAAATATTTCCCCTTGAATCTTGCTAATGTTACCAAACCAACAGAGCCCTTTCCAAGTATACAAATATTCTTCAATTGTACTTTACCAAAAGAGAAAATGCCGTTTAGATCCAAGGATAACAATTCTTTTATCCTGCTTTCAAACGTATCTTGATCAAATAAGGGATAAGTCAATAAAAATTTTAGGCTCTCCTTATTTTTAGTGTCCAATAAATTCTCCATCATGAACCATGTGACTAATGGCAGTGGATACAAAATTACTCAACTTTCTCTCATTTCCCAAATATATTGAATAGCTTCTTTTAAGATCGGATGTAATCCCGCCATGACTTCCTGAACCAATATCGTTTTGAATTATTCGATTTGCATGTTCTTTTATCGACATATTTTTCGTTCTTTCAATAGTAACAATTCTATTACTATCGGTCCATATCATGATGGATTTCTTTCCCCTTTTATTGATAAAAGAATCTGTTTCTGTTCTTAGATATATTTGAGGTCCTCTATTTACAGTAATTCTTGGCAGGTTTGTAAATTCTATCATGAATATAAATACTGCACGTTCTTCTTCATCTGTAAAGCAAGATTTCTTGATTATTTCAAATCCAGCATTTGTCAGCTGCTTTGAAATGCTAGTTAATTTTCTCTTAAGTTGCCCCCACAATATGTCCGGACTTCTTTTCTGGATTTTGAATTCTACTATTAACAAATTATATTTGATCTGATTTACGATTTTTGCATTGAATCTATGAGGCTTTGTGAAAAAGTCCATAGAAGGATTTTTCAAAAATATTCTTGATGCTAAAACAAATTTTGCAAGACACTCTGTTGAAATTGCAGCCCCAAGGTTTCTATTTGAATCAATAGGATCGATTATTATTATGGGACTTGTAAATTTTTCAACTGCCTTCTCGTCTGGCGAATCGAGTGAAACGATATAGTTTAGTTCCAGTCCAGCGAATGCTTGCAGAACATCTCTAAACGAACCATATTTCAAAATGAGTACCTCTGCCACATAACCACTGAAACCTGAAACAGCTATTTGAGAACCATAAATTCCAACTGATTTTAAGTATTTTTTTAGTATCCTTACTTGACTTTTCAAAAATTCATTCAAATGGGTCTGCATGAAATCAGTATGAAATGGAGATCTGTCTGCGGCGCTTTTCCATCTATTTTTTTCAACCCTGTAACACGGCACTATGTTTATTCTGATTCCGTCAACTTTTCCTTCAACATATGGATGTTCAGAATATCGTAAATAAGGTTTATATTTTTTTAAAGCGTGGAAGCCAACTGATTTCCCTAATTCTTCAAATTCCTTGCGTTCTACCTTGGGCTCTATCAATACAAAAAAGTCAATGTCTGTATCACTTTCAAGCCAGGTGCCCTTGGCAAATGAACCACCAACTATTACCTTCGACACTCGCTTATCCTTAAAGTTCAAAATTTCATTTTGAATTTCGTTTGATATTTTTTCTAATTTACTGTGTTTGGATTTTGATGGAACGGATGACGCTGCGACCCTTTGTATAACGGAATCTATCGTATTCATTTACCTTTCACAGAAATTATGTTCTCGTATATGGGACCTTGTAATGTGGTCATGCTCTTCTTTACGGAAATTGTATCTATTTTGTCGCCAATACTAAAATTTGATTTGACTTCAGACAATTTCAAACTAAGTGAAACCTTCTTTGTTCTAAATAGTGTTATGTGTGGTATTATCTCTTTTTCTATCTCTTTTTCTAACTTTAGGTCCAAATCCTCTAATTTAGACATGACCAAAACAGACAAATGAGAGAACGCATCTTTTGTTTTTTCATCCAATCCTATCCATACTACTTTGGCTTGATTATTATTTGGGAAAGCTCCTATCGTTCCAAAATTTATTTCAAATGATTGAAACTCGATCTCGGAAATTTTGGTAACTATCTTGTCGAGGATTGAATTGTCTACTTCGCCAAAAAAGACTAACGTGAAATGGAAATTTTCTGGCCGCACGATTTTAAGATACTTATTTTCCAAGTGAAGATATGTGAGTAATTCCCTTTGAATCTTTTGAATTTCATTTTTTCTATAAATATCTGCGGCAACAAATACTCTCGGCACACCAATAAATTATCGAATTATCTCATATTAAAATTTGAATAAAACGACTTGAAAATTCGATTTGCAATTGCGTATTTCAGATCATTGAAACTATCATAATTTCGTAGCAAATAATAAATAATTTACTAAAACTAATTTTGATATGTTATTTGGAAAGAATAGGATAAAAGATGGGGATTATGCCTTTGTAACTCAAGATTATTCTGGTAAAATTAGATTGGTTATTGGAAGAATAGTCTCTTTGACCGAGTCAGTCGTAAGAATCAGCGGTTCGTATATTATACCAGTGGGACTGATAGAGAAAGTTTCTGCTGGACGAGGAGAGGGAAGGCCAAGAGATGTACTGAAAAATCCGGATCCAAATAATTGTATTTTGATGCTAATTGATAATGTTGAAACAGGTAATTTCGATGAAGAAATCGATATGAATTCATCAAAGGTGAAGTGGATAAATGAAGAAAGATTTCACATACTCGACGGATGGATAAAAGAAAACCTTCCTGAACTTTTTGCTAACGTATTAAGAGCCACTAGTAATGAAGATAGAATGCAGGCTAGAGCAATCTTATTAGAAAAAATGAATTCACTATATGAAAGAGATCTAAGAGAACACATGTATGCGGTGGCTAGAAGTACAAAAATACTATAATTTTGAAAGTTTTATATTATGGTCATGGATAGAGCATTCTTAAAATGGAATACGTATACGCTGCATTATTACTACACAAATTAAACAAGGATATCACTGAAGATAATGTAAAGAATGTGATAAAGGCTACTGGTGCGAGTCCAGACGAAGTAAAGATAAAGTCTCTCGTGGCAGCCTTGAGTGAAGTAAACATTGAGGAATCGCTAAAAGCAACTCCGATGGCCATGGCTGTGCCTGCTACAGGATCTGCTGCTGAATCTGGAGCCACTCAGGCAAAGGATGAGAAGAAAGAAGAGAAAAAGGATGAAAAGAAGGAAGAAGAAGCTTTAGAAGGATTATCTTCTCTATTTGGTTAAGTCTACCTTTTTTATTATTTTTAGATTTTTCCAGATTTTTTATTATTCACTGAAATGGACTATGCATTCAACCTTAGAATGGCGTGTCAAAAGATTTTGTAATAATAGGATTAGCTTTATTGGATTGTTCTGGAATGACTCATGCGAGCTAATCTTCAAAACCGTCTTCACTGGATAATTATTAAATTTTAATTGGGTGAGTAACCCTTGTTTTTCAGCTGGGCAGCTATATTGTTTGCCCTTAGTACTGATAATGAAATTATTTGTCCTGCAGTCTCTTTTGACATATAATTTGATTCAATTGCCAGTGACTGTGCATGCCTGGAGGCCTTTGAGAGCAAGTATCCCATCGATTCTTTTGTAAAGTAACTTGATTCAACAGCAAGGGATATTGATTCCTTATGCGATCTACTCAATTCATTTCTGAATTCTTTTAGATCAATTCTTAGATCATTTTCTGCAAATACTAATTTATCTTCAAGAGCGTAGTTAACCACAATGCCTGCCTCAATAGGCTTTATGTTCATCTTTGAAAGCAGGGACGCAAGTTTTGTAGAAATTTCATCACCGGGCCTTGCTACGATTGTATCTTTACTTACCCATATTGTGCCCTGGTCTATCTTTGTAGGAACATTTGCTTCCTTGAATTCTGATAATACAGGACCTGGGGTTATTCCTGTATCGCCAGACGGAATCATTATTTCGGTTTTAGTGATGTCCCCACCCTTTGCAGGTAAGAATACCTTATTTTGATCGAAAATTAGATTGAGCTTGAAGGGACTAATATTAGTAAACATTAGTGCACATTGTCCCTCTAACTGGGAACTCAATTTATCAATGCCTTTTACATCTGGTATCTTTTCAAAGGCCCTCTGTGTTACCCTATTTTTTATTACTTTTATTATAATATCTTTGTGGAATTTTTTTCTTATCATCATCAATTGAGTTGCCCGTACTTTGTTGACCTTTGAAAGGGCAATTACATTGTAAGATTTTGGAAGTTCAAGCATCTGTTGATACAAATCTTGTTTTCCTTTTGGATAACTTGTTCGAGTGTGTTTTTCATTAGCCATCATCTATCTGCCTTCTTTTGTTTCTGTGCCAAAGCTGAAGCCTTGGAGGGCTTACTCATTGTAAACTTTATTATCGCATTGTGAATATTTTTGTCACCTTGTGGCAATTTTTTCTCAATTGCAGAGATTATCGCAAGTGCATTACCTGCAAGCTGCTCATCTTGCATTTTTTCGTCACCTATTTTGGCGGATATGTTGAGTTGATTCTTTGCCCTGGCTCTGACTGACCCTCTGAATCTATCTGCAATGTTCTCTATCGGAGCTCCATAAGCGAGAGGTGATGGCATCTTGCCCTTTGGTCCCATGAACTGTCCTAACGATCTACCTACGCTGGACATAAGTGAAGTATCCGCCAAAAAGAAGTCATAGGCTTTAACAACTTTTCTTGCATCTTTCTTATTCGTGCCAAGCCTGTCTAATTCTTCGCGCTCAATAACTCTGTCAACTTGGGCCTTTCTTGCTCTCATTCCCATATCCCCGGATGCAAATACACATATGCTTGAAGTCTTGGCGGTCTTGTTAGGTAGATTTACGACTTCATTTATGCTAAAACCCTTTTTAACATCAATGTCCTTTAATATGAGGGTCAATTCGGCAGATTGAGTGAAATTTCGTTTCTCAAATCCATCTCGGGCATTTTTTATCATACCTTTTAATTGATAGTCATCAAGCATAGTTGAAAATTTTAAATTTCAAGCCACTTATAAACGTGAGTAACGTTGATACGCTTACTGGTATTATGGAAACGGTTTATAGGATTCAACCTAGCAGCCAAGAAAATCCTCTGTAATACTACTGTTGACGTTATCAACTTGACAATCTATTGATATTGAATATTAGCACGGGCCCGGAGGGCTTCGATCCCTCGACTTCCGGCTCTCTTTGTTAAGACTTAGAAGGCAGGCGCTCTATCCAAGCTGAGCTACGAGCCCATTTGTTTTTGCTTCATTCAGCGAATCCTTGCAAAAAGGAAATAAAATATTCACTTATAAACTGTTCAAAATGCTGGTGTTTTTTTTATTAAAACATGCAAGAGAGCTTTTACATCAATCCGATTTGTACCATAATTATTTTTTTAGTGTTTCGCAAATACCTTTCTTTACTCAAAATAATTTAGTTATGATATTTCCAGAATCATTCTGAAAAACAAGCACTAGCTGGTTCTATCTATCTACCATTTTGTAACTTTTATAACTTCAAAGGCCTCAGCGTATTTTGAATTAATTTGATATCCTCTATAGGAACATCTGCCAAGAATTGCCGGGATCCATATTTCTCCACAACGAACAAACTGAGATTCGAAACACTCCAGAGCGTTTTTCTTTTTTTCTATAGTTTCAGTAATATTTACATACAATTGTGGTCTAAATGAATTTTCAGTAATTCCTCCAGGTATCGTAGTTTCATACATGAATATGTTATTTTGATCTCTGCAGGCTGAAATTACACTTTTTGTTAATGTTTGATGATCCTGATGTGAATCTCCGTACCACTGAGTAAAAATTGAATCAGGTTTGTATTTAGTTACTAATGAATCTATCAATGTAACCATTTTTCTTCCAAATACCATCTCATCTGGTGGCAAGTCAAGAAATACAGGAGATTTGCAACCCATTACTTTAGCTGATAACACAGACTCTGTTTTTCTACCTTCCTTGGTATCAGATCTTACAAAATTTGGTAACGTAGCTATTATGGGCTGAACCTCATAACCCATAGTAGAAAGTTTAGCTATGGTGCCACCCATGCCAATTTCTAGGTCGTCTGGGTGGGCTCCGAACACTATAATTGATTTAGATTCCATACAACCAGAGTTAGATAATCAGCCTATTTATGAACTATTAATGGCCGGTGGAATTAATCTGTAACCTCTCAACTCTCTAAATCTTCGATAATCCTGGTCAACTTCCATTGCTGCCATCAATATCTTGCTTTTTATTGATTTTGATGATTGCAAGAACATTTTTGTGTCTTTAGGCAAACAATGTCCTCCTACACCATCTCGAGGCTCAAGTATTTTCACATTCCATTTGGTATTCAAGGCGTCCCTTAATTCTCCGAAGTTAACATTATTCGCTTGACAGTAAAGGTAGAGATCTTCGGAGAATGCTATTTGCATATATCTGTCAGCATTTTCAATTATTTTACTCAATTCTGCAATTTCTATTTCAGACACAGGGTGCATTGGAATACCAAGACCGTTTCTTCTAGAATTTTCATGCTTATTATTATTATCAATGATATCATTGAATTCTAGGGCCTCGTTACCACTATCGTAAAATTGTAGTGCTACTTTTAGACAGCAATCACTTACTCCCCCAATTACTCTAACCTGATTCACGCCATGTACATCCTCTTCAAGCGAATACCATCTATGAGGAGCATGAGCCACATGAAGTCTGTGGTTTAGCATTTCAAATATTTTCTTTGAAGTTCCTTTGGGTACGGTACTTTCTATGGAAACAAGCGAACCATTTTTGGCTTGTCTTGATATTTTTTGAGCGAGTGAGTATAAGCCATCTACAAAAGGTGTATATTCATCATTGGGATCGTGGGTCGATACACACAATATAAAAACATCGATGTCATCAAACCGTTTTATACTTTTTATTCCGTGATTTTTTTCTGCATCTTCTACTCTTCGGCGGTTTATATCATATCCAAAAGTTTCATATCCTCTATCTTTCACATACTTTGCAACAGGCAAGCCTAGTTGC
Source organism: Nitrososphaeraceae archaeon (assembly GCA_036280615.1). Classification (GTDB taxonomy): domain Archaea; phylum Thermoproteota; class Nitrososphaeria; order Nitrososphaerales; family Nitrososphaeraceae; genus TA-21. Next base: position 37,412 of record DASUQJ010000082.1, on the reverse strand, counting down.
CCAAGGCCGATAACTAAAACTTTTTTTATTTGAAATCCTAATTCTGTGTGCATTTTCGCTGATATTAAAGATTCATAATATAATTATTAAAGCCTTGAGATGGAATAAAACGTAAGTAAATCACTAAAGAAATTTCTATTTGGTTCATATAGAACTTTATGTAGAAAGTTGAAGCCCCTCGTCTATCATGGGTATTACTGTTTTAACTAGAATTCTCTTTTTGGTTAAACATACTTGCTAGATATAAATAATCTAGCAAAAATAATAGTTATGTGATAAGAATTGGTTTAATAGGTAAAACAAACACTGGCAAAACTACCTTCTTTAATTCTGCTACCTTAGGCAATGAAGAAATTGCAAACTACCCGTTTACAACAAAAAAGCCAATTCATGGAAATGCTCATGTAATTACCCTATGTGTTCACAAAGAATTTGGAGTGGAAGATAGCCCTCGGAATTCATTATGTAAGGATGGCTGGAGATTTATTCCTGTAGAGTTGATAGACCTCCCTGGTCTGATAAAGGGTGCATGGGAAGGCAAGGGCCTTGGTAATCAGTTCTTGTCCGTTGCTGCACAATCTGATGTATTGCTCCACATTGTTGATGCATCTGGAAGTATTGATGCATCTGGAAAAATAGCAGAGGCCGGAGCAGGTGACCCAATTGCAGATGTATCGGATATTGAAGAAGAACTGGTTTTGTGGTACTTGAAATTATTTGAAGGGAATCGAGAAAAGATTTCAAGGATGACAAATACCGGCATGGATAAAGCCCGTGCCGTCACTGAAATTTTTGGTGGAATAGGAGTAAAGGAGTGGCACGTAAGAAAATCAATCATAGAAAATAATCTAACCGATCGGAACATACATGAATTAGATTCTGATGAGAGTAGAAGATTTGTTTCTACTCTGAGAGAGATATCGAAGCCTTCGCTAATAGTTGCAAATAAAATAGATCTCCCACCTGCTGCGGAAAATTTCAAGAGACTTCGTGAACACAATAAACATATGTCTGTAATTCCGGCAAGTGCTGATGCTGAACTTACTCTGAGGAGAGCCCAGAATAGAGGTTTGATAAAATATTCACCCGGAGATGAAATATTCGATATTTACGAGAATACCGTACTCAATGAGAAACAAAAGTGGGCTCTCAATTTTATCAGGAAGGATGTATTGGGTGAATACCTTAGAACTGGTGTACAGTTTGCATTAAACGTCGCTGTTTTCAAGTTATTAAATATGAATGTCGTATATCCAGTTTCAGATCCAAATAAATTGTCCGATAAGAAGGGTAACATACTTCCTGATGCCTTTCTAATGAAAAATGGTTCCTCCGTACAGGATCTTGCAAGTGATATACATACCGAATTGTCCAAGGGTATTGTATATGCCGTAGATGTCAGAAATGGCTTAAGGTTACCTGGTGACTATCAAATAAAGGACCGGGATGTACTATCTATAGTTTCGACCATGATAAAAAAATAGATATTACCAAACTATAACTTGGAATATAAAATTATCAATTTTCTCCTTAACATATAGAGTGTTGAGTTTAAGATAGCATAAATGATGATTGTCCACATAAGAGGGATATATCTAAATTAATTAGAGTTACGATCTTTGGTATTTTACTTCTTATAATCATTCAGAATGTCTCTATATCTTACATCTCTATATGCGACGTACTTTACATATTCCCCATAAGTCATTTCTAAATTGCAAAATTGACATTTTACAAAGCTAAAATCATCTGAAAGTTCAGCGGGCTTCTTACAATCAGGGCAGACTATCTTCATGTTATTATCAACCTAATTTCTAACAAATAAGCGTTAAGCAGAATCTGATGGTCGATATGACGTAAATTCCTAATTCGACACTAAACTGCCTTTAGTTGCTTTACTATTGGTTGTCTTGCCTTTCGAAATACTCTAAATCCACATATGCACTTTATTTCAGGTAACTTGGAAAGTTCTTCATTAGAAACCGGAGTACCGCATCTCATACATTCGTAAATTACACTACCTATCGTATTTTCGCTTGCCACAATTATCATTATGTGAATTGAAATTTATTTGTTTTCTCGTATATTCCAGTTGGATCCGATGCAAGAAGTATGTACCCTATGATTTGCTGTAAATATGGATAATCATTTTAGGGACTTAAGTACTGCCTCTTCCATCTCTTTTATGCAGGCGGTCAAGTCTTTCGGATTACTTTTCAACATCCCACCTGATGCAAATTCATGTCCTCCTCCTTCAACGAGATAAGCTGCTATCTTGCTACATGAAAGTCTGTCTGAATTCCTTCTTATGCTAACGTTTCCATGCTGATTAATGAGCATGACGAGGTCAACCTTCAAGTTGGAAAATAGCTCATGAGAAAAAAGGCTCGCCTGAACATAGGGGTATGTAAATACAAAGGCCACTTCAAACGACAAGATTTTCTTTATTGTTAGCGTTTTTAGTGATTCTCTTTTTTGAAAATCCGCAGCTTTTAGGAACTTCAAATAATCCTTTTGCATATCTGAATCCCATAATATTCCGCACGAAGCTTTTTGTGCCAGAAATTCAAGTTTTTGCCTAGAATTTACACTGTTTCTGTAAAAATGAATTAATTCAGAAACCCTGGAATCATGGCGTTTGATATCGGTCATAAAGTCCGAGCTGTGAGCTATCAACTTTAACTGCTCAGCGATCTTGTTCTTGTACCTGAGTTTTTCATACATGATTTCGGTGGCACATTTTTTTCCAGATGAATTATGAAACAATTTACACAACTTTCTAATTGACATTAACGATTTTTTTTGCCAGGGATGATGATCAACCCAAATAACAGACCATTGTCTCCTTTTCAGATATTGTATTGAGTCCACGCACAATGCAGATACTTTTTCATCGTTTATACCAAGATCAGAAATAACGACAAGGCCCGTGGTCGACTTCTTGGATTCATTTTTTATATAATCAAACATTTTTTTAAAATTATCCAATCCATAGTTATAGAATGAAAGATTAGCCCTGGGAAACTTCATCAAGGCAACGGAAGCAGAATATATACCGTCAATATCCGCTTCATGTGAGCATACTATTACACGCATTTACTGGTGTAGATAAATGAACTGAATATGTATTTAGTGCGGCACTGGTTCCCTGTTATCCTCAGTCTTTAACGAATGAACATGATGCTTCCGGGTTGAATGAAATACTTACAAGTGGTGGGTTAGTATCAAGATCCACGCTATTAGAAGTATAATTTTATATTTGATAGCATTTGTCAAGTATAACAATTCCCATCATGTACTATTCAATTGAAAAAAGGATAACTGCTAGAACTGTATATCTTATTGTTTTCTATATATGTGCAATCTTTATGACGGCGATTACATTTTATGCACTGTATCAAAGCGTAATTGAGTATGCTGCAACTGGGAAAATTGTGATAGGAGAGATTTTAGTAAAAACAGAATTTCCATTCAATGGACTTTCAAAACTGATTACCTACCTTATGATTGTTTCAGTTATAGCATGGTACTGTGTTACTAAATTAGGTGGTGACAAAGTAAAGGAGGTTTCGCCGGCTCTCCGCTCAATACTCCAGATAATCGTTTTGGCAATAGTAGTAGTTTCACTGTATGAATTTGTCTACAATTTTGTCGTATGGAGTTCTATGATAACACTCAATGCCTTAGGCGGAAGCATTAATTTGGATAGCATTAGTATTCCGTATCCAAACCCTCAAACACCATGGAACCTGGTCTTTGCAACAAAGATGTCATTGGCTGCCTTCTTGATTTCTGCTCATGGATTCTACATCATTTCAAAGAAGGGTAAGACATGATCCTAAATTTTCTATGATAAGCACGATCTAAAAGTCTTCATGAATTACCTAGTTTTTAGTCAAAGTTATATGCCCGTTTTTTACTCACAAAATGTAATAAGATGACCTCTAGAGAAAATTCTAAAGACCAAATTTCAGCTGAGCAAAAAATCAGTGAGATGCTCCAGCAATCAAAAATACTAGAAGCTTACATGAATGACATTATTACAAAGGAATCCACAGTAACCAGACTTATAACAGAGGCCCATCTGGCTTCAGAGGCAATTCAAGAATTGTCTTCTACTAATCAGGAAGAATCTCTAGTTCCGATAGGGATTGGCGTATATCTCAAGGTCACAGTCCCACAAGTAAGAAATCTGCTTGTTAACGTAGGCTCAGGCGTTACTATTGAAAAGTCTAAGGAAAATGCGAAAAATTATGTTGAGTTAAAAATTAAGGAATTTGATCTGGCATTTAAACAATTACAATCGCAAAAAGAGCAGATTGCAATTCGTATGAATCAACTCCAAAACGAAGTAAATACTGAAATGCAAAAATCCCAAAGAGCTCAAAATTCATAAGAGGTTGGATTGCACTCCGTTTGTTTGAAAAATTAAGAAAAATATTTTCTGAAACCACAAAGAATCTTAGTCAAAAATCATTTTCTAAAAAGGATATTGAATCTATTCTGGACGAATTGCAGATAAGTCTTATGGAAAATGATGTTGCTCATGAAATTGTTGATGAAATGACATCCAAAATAAGAACAGAAATGTTGGATTTGAAGCGCGAAAGGAACGAAAATTCCGATGAGGTAATCACGACAAAATTATACTCTTTTTTACACGAGTTATTCTTGTCGACTAACACCAAGACAGATATTATTCAATCTATTTTGGAAAAGAAAAAATCAAAAGGTGGGCCATATTCTATTATCTTTGTTGGTATCAATGGTACAGGAAAAACCACCACTATTGCAAAATTTTGTAAATTGATAAGGGATCGAGGAATTTCGGTTGTTCTGGCAGCTGCAGATACACACAGAGCAGGTGCTATAGAGCAGATAACACATCATGGTAACAATCTTAATGTTAAGGTAATCTCACAGAGGTATGGCGCTGATCCGTCGGCAGTTGCAAGAGATGCATTAGAACATGCAAAAAAGAATTACATTGATGTTGTATTGATTGATACCGCTGGGAGAATGCAAACTTCAAAGAATTTAATGGAAGAAGTTAGTAAGATAATCAGAGTTACAAAACCTGATATGAAAATATTTGTTGGTGACTCTCTGGCGGGGAACGATACTGTTAACCAAGCTCGCGAATTTTTTCAATATACAAAGTATGATGGTTCGATATTAACAAAAAGTGATGCTGACTCCAAAGGTGGTGCAGCCATTTCAATTGCTTATTTGACACATAAGCCTATCATATATCTTGGAATAGGACAGGGGTATGGAGATCTGGAAGAATTTGATCATGACAGATTTCTTGATTCTATTTTTAAAGATAGAGTATATGAAAAAACCATTGAACACCCGACACTAGACGGAATCTCTTCCATTGATGATATTGGCAAAAAAGAATCTGTAATTGAGATTCAAAATATGGATCCACAGTCTGAAAAGATTGTACGCGAAACTCCAGCCAATGAAGTTGAGAAATTGATGAAGGATGAGAAACAATTATCACTATCGCCAATATCAGACCCGGAATCAAAAGAGATCAATGATGAGAAGAAAGCGATAGATGGCCAATTGAGTCATCGCCCAGAGCAAGAGAAACTGGAAACAAATGGGGAGATAAGTGAACCAAAATCAAAAGGTGGTTCATTTTTCAATAAACTCTTTAAAGAAAATAAAGAAAAGATAGATACTGATAATGGTAAACAGAATACGATTGATAATATTGATACTAAAAAGGAAAAGAGTAAGAAGGAAAATAAGAGTAAATCTGAAGCTAGAAAGGAAAATGAGAATGATGGAGTTGTTTATTTAACTGATGATGATATAAATGATCTTATTAAGTAAGAAATATCTCACTAGTATTGAGGATTTAACCGAAGGAGAAATCCTAAATTTAATTTCATATGCAATTGAGTTTAAGAAGAATAAAAATGGGAACAGTAGCAATCAATCCTTATCTGGGAAGGTGCTTGCACTACTGTTTGAAAAACCATCCACTAGGACGCGTTTGAGCTTTGAAACTGCCATGTTTCAACTGGGCGGTAATACAATCTATCTAAATTCCAATGATCTTCAGCTATCTAGAGGTGAATCTATTGAAGATACTTCTAGAACAATCTCATTATACGTAGATTGTCTGGTGGCAAGAGTTTACTCTCACAAAACAATATTAGAATTGGTACAAAATTGTAAGGTTCCTGTAATTAATGGCCTATCTGATTTATATCATCCATGTCAGATTTTGGCTGACCTTATGACTATACTTGAACACAAAAAGAGCTTTGAAGATTTAACCCTAGCTTGGGTTGGGGATGGCAATAATGTCTGCAATGACCTGTTAATCGGATGTGCAAAAATGGGAATCAATATCAATGCTGCCATTCCACAAAGTTACGAGCCTCCACAACCAATACTTGATGTAGTAATTAAAGAATCAAAATTGAAAAACTCTAGGTTTACTATAGTACGGGAACCAATTGATGCCGTAAAGGACGCAGATGTTGTAGTTACAGATACGTTTGTCTCTATTGGAAAGGAAAAAGAAGACAATAAAAGAAAATCTACTTTTATTCCAAAGTATCAAGTAAACGGTAAACTGATGAGTTACTCAAAAGATGATGCAATTTTTATGCATTGTTTGCCTGCAAAACGTGGGCAGGAAGTAACGTCGGATGTAATAGATGGAAAAAAATCTGTGGTGTGGGACGAGGCAAAGAATAGACTCCATGTACAAAAATCACTCCTCGCTAGTTTACTTGGTTAATCTATGATATTTTTTATTAGAACTTATTATCTTCAAACCATATTTTCTTCAAGTTTTCCATGTATTACTACTAGATTGAGTATGAGTCACTTGAATAGTAACGATTATCATAGCATGCCATAGCATTCATTAGATTAGTATGAGAATTAGTAGTACTATTGTTCAGAACTAGTTTTGGTCTTTATAAGATTTATTGTATTTGTTATGTTTTCTTTAGAACTATCAACATTCTTTTTCTTTTTCCCTACCTCGCTAAAGTATTTTTCCAAGAGCAATCTGTAGTTTTTTATGGTCTTGATCTGTTCCTGTGGATTAGGAGAGCCTTCAGAACGGAGCTTCGCTATCGACTTTAGAGCACTACTATTCTCAATAATTTGAATTAGTTTACCGGAAGGCATCTTTATTTTCATCTTTTCTAAAACTTTACTAATATCTGAACTGGACAAATACTTCAAGGAATTGCCATCTTTCTTATTCATAGCTGTGTTAACAAGCGCTCCTACTAATTTGTGGGCGGTTCTGAAAGGGATCTTGTGATTCATAACTAGTACTTCAGCTATGTCAAGCGCAATTGCATAACTGGTGTTTGATGCTTTGGTCATGACATCTTTGTTCACTATGAGAGAAGCAATAATGTCATTTACTATCTCCAATGATGACGATACTATGTCAACGGAGTTCCAAAATGGAACCTTTGTATCCTGTAAATCTCTGCTGTACCCGGAAGGTAGTGATTTGAGGATTGTCAAAATGCTTGTAAGGTTTCCTATTACAATCGCGGTTTTTGATCTTATCAACTCCAATGGATCGGGGTTTTTCTTTTGTGGCATGGCACTAGAAGTTGATGCATGCTTGTCATGAATTTCTATGAATCCAAATTCTTGCGAAGACCAAATTATCATGTCCTCAGCAATTCTACTTAATGTTATCATAATTGAAGATAAATCTGATACAAACTCAATCATGAAATCTCTTGAAGAAGTTGCATCTATTGTATTTGATATTAAATTATCAAAGCCCAATAGTTTTGCAGTCATCTTTCTATCAATTGGAAAAATCGATCCTCCTATAGGACCAGCACCCAGTGGAGATTGATTTATCCTATTGTATAATGAAAACATTCTATCTATTTCTCGCGTCAAGCTTTCAGAATACGCCAGCAAATAGTGGGCAAAGTTTCCAATCTGGGCCTGTTGTAGATGGGTGTAAAGAGGCATTATTGAATCCAAATTTTCTTCGGATTTTTGTAATAGTAATTTGACGAGATTATTCAGCTGAAATAGAATATCAATTAAATCGTCTCTTGCCTTGATCTTAATATCTGTTATTACCTGGTCGTTTCTTGATCTTCCTGTTTGGACTTTACCTCCGACATCAACTCCAATTTCTCTAATTAAATGAGCTTCAAGTGCTTCATGAATATCTTCGAATCCTTCTTTTGCCAGTTTTGCTGGATGGAGTAGTATACGATCTAGCTCATTTACAATTTCTACAAGTTCGTCCTTACTTAATAAATGAATATCATGAAGCATTATCACATGTGCTTTGGTACACCAGATATCATAATAGAGAATTTTATCATCAATGTCAATTGACGACAGGAAATTTAATGCACGTTTGTCAAGATCTTGTTTGTGTCTTGATCTATACATATTGAAAACAAACTACTGCCAGACTTATTTATTGATATATATAATTTTGATTTTGTGTGGCCCATTATCTTGATTAGGGACTGTTGGGGGCAATAAAATCAATAGTTATATAGTATAAAAATAAATTCACTACATACATGAGTCAGGAAATTCAACAATTACGAAAGTCAATATTTGATGAGCTTACAAAGATTGTAGACCCAGAAATCGGTGTTTCCATCATGGAACTAGAACTTATAGATAAAGTAGATATCGAAGAAGGAAAGGTAAAAATAGACTTGCACCTGACAAGCCCCTTTTGTCCTGCAATATTTGGTTTTAAGATTGCTCAAGATATACGGGATAATGTCTACAAGATTCAGGGCGTAACGGAATCTAAGGTAAATGTAAGCAATCACTTTATGGCTGATGCCATAAACAAGCAAGTAAATGAAAGTAAATTACCGTCAAAATAGTTCGCCCGGGCTAAGAATCTAAACTAACTATTATGGTCATTATTTTCTTCTTCATCTGTTATTATTTCAATTTTTTTTGCAGGCTCTTTGTTATTTTTTGAAATACCGAGCATGTAGGATCTTAGCAACTGAATACCCAAGGCCGGGTCTACACCTTTTGGACATACCTTGCTGCACGAGCCTGCAAAGTGACATCTCCATATCCCATGTCTGTCATCGACTATGTTCAACCTATTCTTTGATTCATCCCTTGTGTCCGCATAATATCTATACAGTTGCGCCAAAGCTTGAGGACCAGGAAACCTCAAATCTGTACCGACGGTTGGACATGCAGAATAACATAATCCGCATTTTATACAGTACGAGAATTGAAGATATTTATCTACGTCTTCTGGTGATTGGTAAAATGAAAATGTCTTTTTTTCAGTATCATTTTCAGAATTTTCTTTGTTCTGGATGTAAGGTTCCATTTCTTTATGATGGTTAAAGAAAAGCGAGAAATCAGTAACGAGATCTCTTATTATGGGAAAATTTGGTAAAGGCTCACATTCAATCGTTGATGTATCCAATTCGGAGATTTTAGTGTAACAAGCCAATCTAGGAATCCCGTTAATTTTCATTCCACACGAACCACATGATGCCATCCTGCAAGAATATCTGATGGCGACACTCGGATCAATGTAACTTTTTGCATACAATAATGCATCTAATACAGTAGTCCATCTTTTGTATGGTACTTCAAATTTGTCATAATGTGATCCTGTTTTTTGTCCCCTATTTTCTCTATATACTTTTAGTGTTATCGTTCCTTCATTTTTATTTTCAGTATTGCTCAATATTACAAATCACATTCCATTTGCCAATATTATTGTTCTAGTTCCATAAGCAATCAGCGCAATCATTGCAGAAATGGTGACAACTGTAACCATATTTTCCCAGGGTCTGGTCTGTCTTAGTTCCAGCAATATTATTCTCATTCCATTGAAACCGTGAACGGAAATCAATATAAGGATTGATTCGAGGATGAGAACATAAAAGATATTCTTGTAATTTGCAATAATGTAATCGTATTCAAGACTCAATTCAAATGGAACTATGAGCCTCATGAGAATATGGACAGCAACCACAAAAATTGCAGCAATACCTGTAATGTAATGAATCTTCATAATCTGACTTTCTTTTAGTATTCTGTGACTTTCCATGTTATTCTCCAAACAAGATATTGAATCCATAGAACATTGCAGCGGCAGATAGAATCAGTGCAATCCAAATTCCAGACTTTTGTCTATAATTTAACGATGAGGGACTGTAAGGATAGTCAGGTCTACTAGGAGTCCCCAATCCGATACCTGCATGAGTAAAGATTAGACGAATACCATTTGCGGAATGAAATGTACTTGCTCCTATTACCATAATTAGGAACACATGTCCCCACACTGTCTGAGTTAGTTCTAAAAATGATTCCCACGCATTCTGGCCATTGACTATTGTACTTGTTTCATACACATGTCCAATGAAGTATATAAGGAGAAAGACCCCTGTTAATCTCTGAAACCAATACGAAATACGTTCCCATCCATATCTTGATGGATTGAGCCATCCCCTTAATCCTTCCAAGTTATTGCGACTTGGCTGTTCGATCTCTTTCATCAGTATTTTCTCTCTGCTGGGACATACCTTGTTAATGTTACAGGGTGCCATGAAAACTGAGGTTCATCATCGCCCTTATAGTAGGCTAATGTGTGCCTTAAGAAATTAATATCATCTCTATTAGGATAGTCCGTCCTGGAATGTGCACCTCTTGATTCTCGCCTGTTCAATGCACCTACAATAATTATTTCTCCTATTCTCAATAATGAATCTATCTCCATTACATTTATGAAATTTGTGTTATATTCCTTTGCGCTATCATCAACGTGTTTCCAAGTTAAATTTCTAAGCTCTCTAACTTTATTTAGACCCTGAACAAGGTCATTTTCATTTCTAAAAATATATGCCTTAACATCCATCAAATCAGTAAACTCCTTTCTAACATCATACGGGTTTACCTGACCCCTTCCTCTGAAAATCCCATCAAATATTCTCTTTTCTTCTACCTGGATCTTGTTATCTGCTAAGCTGAGCGTCATATCTTTTTTCTTCTCTGCATAATCAGCTGCCAACCTTCCCGTTATACTTCCCCAGACTAAACACTCAGAAGTAGAATTTGCTCCAAGTCGATTTGCTCCATGAAGACCGTTACATGCGGCCTCACCTGCTGACCACAAGCCATTCATCTCCGTTTGGCCGTCAATATTTGTATGAATTCCGCCCATCATGTAATGACATACTGGCCTTATCTCTATGGGTTCACTTATAATATCAACGCCTGAAAATTTGAGACCTATCTCTCTAATCCCGGCTAATCTCTCCTTTACTCGCTCCTCTCCCAAATGCGTGAGATCTAATTTGAGACAATCAACACCAGTTTCATGTTTAAATCCTCTTCTATTTTCGATTTCTTTTATCATTGATCTGGAAACTACGTCACGAGGAGCAAGTTCTAATTTTTCAGGCGCATAATTTTTCATAAATCTTTCACCCAGGTTATTAATAAGATAGCCTCCTTCTCCCCTGGCTCCTTCAGTTATAAGAATGCCTGATGGAAGAATTCCTGTAGGGTGGAATTGAACAAATTCCATATCTTTTAGCGCTAGACCAGATCTGTAAGCCATATCCAGACCGTCAGGAGTAGAAGAATACGCATAAGTTGAAAAACTGTAAAGCCTGCCAGCTCCACCAGTTGCAATAATACCGGAGTTAGATTTGAAAACATTGAAGTTGCCATTTTTCATCTCTATCGCAGTAACACCTGCAAAGTTATTGTTCCCATCATCTAGGATTGAAGTACAAAACCATTCATTGTAAAAGTGAATGTTATCATATTTTAGACACGTATCATATAGTGACTGCATTTCATAGAATCCAACCTTATCCTGTGCATATGTTGCCCTTGGGAAGGAATATCCTCCGAATTTCCTCTGATCAATCCTACCATCATCCCTTCTTGACCAGGGCATTCCCCATTTGTCCAATTGATATATTTCATTGGGTATTTCATGAGCAAGTTTTTCGGCAACATCCTGATCACAAAGAAAGTCACTACCTCTGATAGTATCATAAATATGGGATTCAATGTTGTCCCCCTCATCAGAGAACAAGACTGCCGCAGTTCCACCTTCCGCTGAAACGGAGTGTGAGCGCATTACCTGAACTTTTGAAATTACTCCTATGTTCAGTCCCTCGTTTCTCGTAGCACAGGAAATAGCAGCTCGCAGTCCCGCCAAACCCGTGCCTATGATCAGGATATCATGTGAAATACGGTCTGTCAAATAATTATTGCAACCTCAACCATTATCCTTTACGTTGACGTCTCTATCTGGTAATAAATATATTATTCTTTTTTTATTGGGATAAAAAAATATAAAAATGAAATATAAGGGAAGACACAGTTTATTTGTGAGGAACCATTTTTTCATTAAAGATGACCCTGAATTGTGCTGGTAAGGTTCTTTTGACAACCAATACTTCAGATGATGGCATTGCACAAGCTGCAAAAAAGAAATTGATAGAAAACGGTATAAACGAGTCACAGATAATGTTAGGGCACGACATCCAGATGCTCGAAATAGATGATCTTTATGTTATCTATGACCCCCCGGATTTAGTTGTGAGAATCGTATATGATAAGAAGGAAAACGGTATGATAAAGATGAAGAATATCCAGATGATTAAGATTTAGCGAAAATAATAGACAATTAGAAGTAGAATCTAGGCTTTACCTCGGCGAAAGAGAACAAATTAAGAAACGGGAACAAACAACCATATCGGATTTTTTAAATTGATTCATACTGATAGAACTAATATGATGATTATGCCAGAATAAAATGCGAGTAGTTGAGACATTGTCTAATTGGCACTAATTGTCACTACTTATGATACTTTATGATAGCATTGCAGGATAGTTTTTTGCGTCTATAGAATCAAATTCATAATAAATTAGGTCCTAAGATAAAAAAAGAAAGATGAACCTACAGCGCCAGATGAACGATCTCCCACCTCCAGTTCGGGTATTTTCCCCAGTACCTTACCTACACTTTAGTCCTGAGGGCGATATCGACGAACCCGAACAATCCTTTTGAAGGTAATGAATCTACGTTCCTAAGTACAGATAACGAGCAAACCAAAGAAGGAAAGGAAAGAAACCTAGAAGTAAACGTCTTAAAACAGAAGAACATGAAGATCCAGAAATTCGAGTCGAGATAAACAAAGGCAATACTGTAAGAATTATACAAGATATCTGATGGGTCCAAGGAGAGGCTGAAACCAATATGTCGAAGACCCATCAGACGATTGAGATTTTGGATATCTCTACGAGAGATCAAACTATAAAAAGTTACCTCAATTTTTAAGATAATAAGCTGATGAGCCAGTCTTGGGCCTTATACCAGTCTATCAACAAATTATAAAATGGTTAATTAAAAAAAATGAATGATTAAACCGGGTCTCCTGAAGCTCCCTGTTTCTTATCTATCTTTACAGCCGTAGGCTCGTGACGATATATCTTCAGGATTCATTGGTTCCTTAAAACACAGGTGGGATCCTTGGCAAAGGACTTGATTTGTCCCACCGGAGGATATTAACGCTGTTAGACGTGCTATACGTTATTTTTTATTATTCACAACAAAATATTTTAAAGCCTGAGGGGAAGGCGGACTTCGTTATAAAAATAAATCCTTCTTCCCATCAGACCTTTTAAAAGAAGAAATATATTAATGAGAAAATGGGAAATAAAATTTTTACTTTTTAATCGCCTTTTCTAATACATTCAGTTGCTTATAGTGTGCAAATACAATGGACTAGTATCTAACCATGTAGAGAATCATAAAAAGCAGAATAAGTGATCAGAGAAATGAAAATATTGAGTTTTATTATTATAAAAAAAATTAAGATTGAATAGATTAATTTTTATTAATCTATCACGATGTTGCGCTTATTCTCTCGAAAAATCTCTTAAATTGTCTCTTGCAACGTTTTCGAAGGTATTTGCGACATTAGCATTCAGCCGTGAAAATTCTTTTGCGTTGTCTCTTGCGTGCTGTATTGAATTTTTGCATGCATCCATAGACGCAAATAAGTTATTGTTTGCTATTCTGGTTGCGGCAATTGTATAGTCCGTAGTATTGCTTACTGCTCTTGCATAATTTTCTGTGAATCTTTGTGGAGAACCCCAATATGACAAATATGAATTTTGTACATTTTCAATGTACGGAACCCATAAGGATTGCATTGAATGGATAACCTCTTTTTGAGAATCTAGAAAACTATCTGCAATATCTTTTGATGCTTGAATTGTCTCTTGTTGATATTCGTTAACGGCCTTTGTAAACCGTGGAATTTCCTTTACTGCTTCATCGGTTGTCTTTCTAACTGTTGATTTTGTTTCGTCGAGGGCGATATTGATTCTTTCTTTATTTCTTACTTCTTTATTTGATGCCATGTTATTATTATAGGACACAAGGGCATATATATGTTGGTATTAATTGGTGTTTATTACCATTATATTCCCTATGCTGTAAAATTATTCTCTAAATTCGCGGCAATCACACTCATGACAGTACATCACCATCCTCGTCAAGAAAGTGGTACGCCTTAGGATGATGACATAGCAGACCTATTTCGGATCTACTACTCAATAAAGTAAGTTTACGCCTTTAATTTATTATATTTTCTTTCAAGAATCAACATCTTTTTGCTATAATTTTAAGTTTGATTTCTCTTTTTTATCCTGTTTTTCTGCAAAATTTGCTCCATTTTACGATATTATTGAGCGTGCCAAATTAATATATGTAGTATACATACAAATAAACAAATAACTAATTGAAAGAATTTTAAATCATCTGGTCCAAGTATTTTGCAATTTCAGTAATACTTTGCTTTTGTTCCTTAAATCCAGTTTTGATAGTAACAATACCCTTTTTGAATTCGTCAAGGCTCACTATTACGATTGCGAGTGCATTCTTTAAGGAAGCCTCATGAAACTGTTTACTGATGGACTTTCCGTTTATATCATAGTCAGTAGAATATCCGAGATCTCTTAAAATTGAAACTATTTCCAGCGCATGTTTTTTTTCTTTCTTCGAATCATATGCGACATAAATAAGTGGTTTTTTTAATATTTTGGAAGATTTGTCTTTAATTGCAGATAATATCCTTTCCACTCCTCCTGCAGCACCGGTCGCAAACAAATCATTTCTTCCAAATGCCTCTGTCAATTTGTCATATCTACCACCACCTACTAGTGCCCCAACTTGTGAAGAAAGTTCTTTAGCTTCAAATACAATGCCGGAATAATAATCAAGCCCACGTACAATTCTAAAGTCTACCATCATGTTTTTTACCCCTCTAGATTTTAGCGAATCAATCAATTGCCGTAGATTGCCTGACGATTTAAATTCCATTAACTTATCATTATCCAATATTTTATCTGGTCGATCGGTAACGGAAACAAATTTGATAAATTCTTGCAATTTAATAGAGTCGAGCTTTCCCGCATATTCATTAATGATTTGTTCTGAACTTTTTTTAGATAACTTATCAATAGCCCTCATCATCTCGCTCATCACAGAATTATTTGATATGCCTAGATATTTTGAGAGATACTCTTCTAATATTGATCTGTGATTTATCAAGATGACAAAATCTATTTTCAATTTACTCAAAAATGATGAAACAAAGTGTATCACTTCTGCGTCGGCATCTACATCCGAGGATCCAAATATTTCAACGTCCCATTGATGAAAATATCTATACCTGCCAAGTTGTGGCTCATCATAACGCCAGACACCTCCAAATGATGATAATTTTACTGGAAGTTTAAGATCTCTACGCATGGAAACAAATCTTGACAGTCCGACAGTTAGATCAAACCGTAATGCAATGTCTCTGCCTCCTTTATCTGTAAAACTATATGTTTCTTGAATTATGGATGACCCACTTTTCGCTTCAAGGGTAGCTAATAGTTCCAAAGTTGATGGTTCAATTTGATTAAAATCAAAGATTTCTGCAGTTTCGACAAATTTGTCTCTGATAAAGGAAATATTTCTTAATTCCTCATATTGTAAATCCCTCATTCCTCTCGGAAGGTCTAACTTCACAATCATGAGGATCGTGCGTCATCATTTAGATTTTGCGATTAGTTATAATAAAACCTGGACAAAAACAAAGATTATTGTCTGGCGGTTTCAAATATCTTGAGCACATAACAGACGCTTACATTGAATCATGGGGCGACAGTTTGGAAGAAGCTTTTTCCTACGCCGCCACAGCTACAATTAATGTAATGTTTGAAATCAAAAATGTCAGAGGAACAACCAAGACTGCTTTCCAGGTAGAAGGTGAAGATTATCTAGAATTATTGTTCAACTGGCTAGAAAAAGTGCTGTTACTTATTTCAATAGATAATCAAGTAATATCAAGTTTCGAAATAAGGATCTCCAAGCTGGATACAAAATATCGTCTAACTGGGTGGGGAATGGCTGAATCAATAGATATATCAAAACACAATTACAGGACTGAGATAAAGGGCATTACCTATCATGAAATGGAAGTTCTTCAGGAAGATGGTCAATACAAAGTCAGATTCATACTAGATCTCTAACCAATGAAACTAGATTCAAGATATATTGATTAGAGAGCTTTGATTCTAGTTGACTATCTAACAACTTTTGATTTTGAAAATTAGTGGATTACAAGATTTAAATATCAATTCCGATCATAAATTGTAACAATGAGTTCAAATCCCAGTAAACCTGCACTAGTTGAATTGTCTGAAAAGAACTTTGACGAAGTTATCGGTGGTAATAAACCGGTTCTTGTTGATTTTTGGGCAACATGGTGTGGCCCATGTCAGTTTATGCTTCCAATCTTCGACAAGCTCGCAAAAAAATATGAAGAAAAAGTTATTTTTGGCAGATTGAATGTAGATGATAATCAGGGAGTCGCAATGAGATTTGACGTTTATGCTATTCCCACGTTCATTGTCTTTATGAATGGAAAACTTGTCGAAAAAGCCGTAGGTGCAGTCGGTGAAAAGGGACTAGAAGGATTATTGGAAAAATACCAGTAAGAGAACTAATTTCAAATTCCAACACAGGCAACTAGTCGTATATTAAAGAACCTTATTTCATATATATCCAAACGCAGGATCTACTTCACGTTTCTTGGACAATATGAAATTAAAAACTTGCTGTTCTTCTTCATTAAACCTATCTGCGAATCTTTCTAGTAAAATTCTTGCTTCCCTACTATTAAGATCAGTATAAAATATATCGCCTTCGTTTATCTGTCTACCGACAGTGGGTTCTTTTATGGAGAGTGCAACCTGCGTTCCTTTATCTGCAACTTCGAGATTTTTGCCTTCATTTTGTATTTGATGTATTACTCCTATTTTCTTACCTTTTTCATTCATTACAGAAATCTTTTGTCTCAATTTACCGACCAAAATTTCGGCACCAAATACCGCAGGGTTATTTCTTCTGAAAACATAACCTTTCAAGAATTGAAATTTACAGATTGGGGGTATTTCGTTAAATATAATTGAATCCTCATGAACCTTTTCATATGTTACCCATTCTGAGTAGCTTCTTACTAAATTATATATTATTTTTTCATTGAAAATTTTTATTTTTCTTTCAAATGCTTCCTTCTCTGCATCTTCAAGGACCTTTACATTGAATCCCAACACTACTCCAAGGTAACGATCTTTTTCCCTAACAGCAGAAGCAGAAAGAATATCTCTGCGTACAATATTACCCAGATCCGCAGATCTAATTGGAATATTTTCCTTTTTCAATAGTTCAGTAATAGCTTCAATAGATCCTATCGTATCGCATCTTAGAATTATCCCATTTGATTCAGTCTGTATTATTGCTGATCTTATCTCAGATTCAACACTAGATCTTAGCTTTTGTTCTTCATCTCGATTTTTGACAACATAGAGCGGACTTCCGGCAAGTACGCCTTCAAGGTCGGGAGAAGTGATTTTTAATCCCGCAGCTGCAATAACCTTGTCAACATGTCTGAATTTATCCCTGGGATCCCTCATCTCATCGAGCGGTTTTGGTAACAATAAAGCCTTGATTTTGGTAGTGGTAACACTATCTTTTTTACCAACCACAATTCTATCCCCTTGTTTTAGGGTACCGTCTAGAAGGATAATATTTGCTGCTGGTCCTAGTCCAATTTCATCATTAACTTCCAGAACAATTCCTTTTGCTTCGGTTTCATGACGCTCTAATCTTTTTGACATATATTGTTGAGTCAATCCAACAAGAACAGCTAGTAGTTCCGGTATACCAGTTCCTTTTGTCGCACTTACCGGAACGATCGCGAGTTCCTTTGTAAAATCTTTGACTCGCCAAAATGCCTCAGAACTATATCCTAATCGAGAGAGAGCACCAACCACTGTATAGACTTTTTCATCCAGAAATGACAGAATTGTTGAGTCTTGTATTTTCAATTGTTCTGCAATTAGAACAGAGCTGTTTTTTTTCCAGCCAGATAATTGGTCTATCTTATTAAGTGCAATCACAAAGGGTACTTTTCTATTCTTTAATATGTCCAAACTTTCAATTGTTTGGGCTTCAAGTCCTTTATTTACGTCTACCACAACTATTGCAATATCTGCAGCCGAACCACCTCTCATGCGAAGATTTGCAAAGACTTCGTGACCGGGAGTATCAATTACAAGTAAACCGGGAACAGGATTCTCTGACTTTGCTAATTTATCGAATAATTTTCCTGTTATTTCTTTGATCGTTTCTATTGGGAAATAACTTGCACCAATATGTTGTGTTATCCCACCTACTTCTCTGGATTGAACTGCTGTTCCGCGAATCTTATCAAGTAGCGATGTTTTACCAGAATCTACATGACCCAAAACTACTACAACTGGTTGACGAAGTTCCACTTAATTAAAAAGGATTTTAGACTCTTTTATGAAGCTTTCAGCCGAGTCAGAAGCGTGTATTATGTTGTCGGTAAAACCGATCCCAAAATCTCCTCTGATAGTTCCCGGTAGTGCTTCTGTTGACTTGGTGTTTCCAACCATCAATCTTACAGTTGAAATTGCATTGGTTCCTTCTAATATACACCCAACTGTCTTGCCAGAACAAATGAATGAAACTAGCTCATTAAAAAAATGTTTGTCTTTGTGCACCTCATAAAACTTTCTTGCTGTGTTTTCATCAAATTGAAATGATTTGAGACTCACTATCTGGAAGCCTTTCTCCTCGAACCTTGAAATAATTTTTCCAACCATCCCCTTTTTAAAGCCATCAGGCTTTACAACAATGAGGGTTTGTTCTAATTTAGACATCATTATTTCTATTTTTTAACCTTAATTCCGCCTTTGACGTACTTTCGTGTCCACTTGAATTTTCTGGGGTCGCGTTTTAACCTTATGTTTTTCTTACATTTTGGGGAACACGTCCATTGAATAGATCCGTCGTTCTTTATCAGCATCATACCTTCATGTGAAGGTATATGTTTTCCACAAAACAAACAATTACGAAGAGAAGTGGCTGCTTTACTCATTGTATAGTCCTATTTTATCTTCCTAGCCTCTCTTTCAGTCTCTCTCAACATGAGGATATCTTTCATTCTAACAGAACCTTTTACATTTCTAGTAAGAATTCGGCCTTTGTCCTTTCCTTCTAAGACCTTTACCCTAACTTGGATTACTTCGCCAGCGATGCCTGTTCTACCAACGATTTGAATAACTTCTGCCGGGGTTACTCTTACTTCTGCAGCCTTACTCAATTATAATATCACTCCTTCTTGTCTTTAATACTAGATAATGTTCCAACTACCTGGTCGACTATATGTTGACCTTCACCTGCATCAATTATTGTTGCTGCAGCAGACCCAACTTCAATTCCCAGTGATTCTCCTAATTGTTGCTTACTTGGTACAAAAATGTACGGAGTGTTCCTCTCTTCACATATGATAGGGATATGTGCGACGACCTCCGGGGGTTGAACATCCTCAGCTATTACCACCAGTTTGCCAGTTCCTCTTTCAATTGCCTTTGTGGTTTCATTCGTTCCTTTTCTAACACTTCCGCTTTGCTTGGCTACTCTAACTGCCTCATACACAGCATTCACAAGATCTTTCGGAGTTTCAAATTTTACATAAAACGGTTTACTCATTTTATAATCCATCACCCATTGGGATCATCTTTAATCTACTGAATACAAGTAGAGGCGTATTAAAAATGTTCCCGAGCAAAATATTATTTTTCACCTAGAGTTTCCTTAACTAGTCTTGTGTATTCATTAACTTTGGAATTAATGAGTAATTCGTCAGTAGATTCTCCATAAATTCTGATTAAAGGCTCAGTGCCACTCGGGCGAAGCATCAACCAGCTTTCTTCATCAAACCAAACTTTCACACCATCAAGTGTTTCAATCTTCATTGGGCTACCATGATTTTTCAGTGTGTCCATTACTTTTTGAATCAATCCCATTTCACCACATTGAAATTTGGACTTGTATTGGTAAACCTGAGGAAGGGAGGACAGTAGTTCTGAGAGTGGCTTTCCTTCTGATGCCAACAAATCCAACATCAATGCGGTTGTCAGCGCACCATCTCTCACCTCATTTAATACTCCATACATAAAACCTCCGTTTTCCTCCATTCCAATGATAGCATCTTGCTTAACCATTTCCCGAGAGACTTCAACACTTCCAACTTTCGTATGAATAATCTCTGAACCATTATCTTCTGCAATTTTTGTGAGGATATGAGTGGTGTTTACTGGACAAACTATTTTCGCTTTCGGGTGTTTATCTGAGATCAAGTATTTCGCCAATAAGGTTCCTGTCTTGTCACCCCAATGAACGATTCCCTGTTCATCACAAAATATGGATCTATCTCCATCTCCGTCATAGGCAGCGCCAATATCAGAATTTGTTTCCCTTGCAATAAAACTTAGAAGACTGAGATTCGATGGCGTAGGTTCTGATCCTCTTCCAGGAAAATTTCCATCGACAGTTCCATTAACAGTTATTACAGTACATCCAAGTTTTTTTGCCAACTCTGGTGCGACTATCGCTTGGACTCCATTTCCTAAATCCATAGTCACTTTGAATTTTCGTTTCTTAATATTGTCTACGTTTACTAATTTTAAAACATCATCAATATAGTCGTCAACTATCATTTCTTCTTTGAAATTTCGACCTAATGTTCTAGAACTAATAAACGATTTATTTTCAAAAATCTGTTCCACCACTAACTCGTCTTCTCTTGATAATTCTACCCCATCATTGGCTATTGGTTTTACACCATTGTATTCCGGAGGATTATGTGATGCTGTTATCATAATACCGCCTTCATATTGATTTTGTTTAGTTGCATACTGAAGACAAGGTGTGGGCAAAACACCTGCGTCCACCGTGTCCAGACCATTTGAATTTAGGACCGCAGTAACAATGTTAAACATGACATTATTTGAGTTGCGGCCATCTCTTCCGACCAAAATGGAACCTTCTTTGTAATAGGCTGCAAGTGACCGAGTAATATCCAATAAGAAATCAAGGGAAAGATCTTGCCCAAAAACTCCTCGAATTCCGTTAGTACCAAAAAGGGGCATATTCTTATTCATCATAACTAAACACCAATATATTCTAAATAATAGATAAATTTGGTTGGCCAACTTTCATTAGGTAGACAAGTAGACAATTAGATGCGGGGGTTGCCAAGCTAGGTCAACGGCGCAGGTCTCGCGACAAGCGAGTGCGAAGCTTAGAATGGATAACATTCAATATTCCTAGATCCCTGTTCCTTAGGGATTCGTGGGTTCAAATCCCACCCCCCGCATACATTTTAATAAATGTCATGATAGTTCAATCGCGCACTACTGTAGTCTGAATTATTTCGCGTCAACTTAAAGCGTATAGAAATGGTTCAATTAAAAACTGCATAGTTTTTTGTGGTTTTCATCATGAAAATGAATATCGCAGAAATCTGCGTCGCATTTGTAACAATGCCACCCTGACAAAGTATAGCATACCGAGCACTTTCGTGTGGGATTATTATAATCAAAATCCTTTCTTGACTTTTTGAAAATTTTCTGTCTCTGCTCCGGACTCATTTCTTGCAAACCAAATTGAAAAGATTAAACGTGCAGAACATATCCTTGCTAGTCTTTTAGACATAAATTCACTAAAAGTGTATTTGTCATCGCTTTACAATCGGAATCAGCTTATTTAAGCATTAGCGTTCTAAATTTTAGAATCCTTTAATTTTGAGACATTTTAATCCATTGTATTCATGGACAAAAGTGACAGATTGATAATTGAAGTAACAGTTGTAGGAAAGGATAGGAAGGGAGTAGTTGCCGATATAACTAATTTTATTTTTAGGAATAATGGAAATATTGAACAAATAAATCAAGATGTCATCAATGGGCTTTTCGGTATGCAGCTGGAAGCGTCATTCCAGCAGGGTAATTTTAAAAAAGTAACTTTTGATGACGAACTAAAAGCACTGGCTAAAAAACTAAAGATGGAGATAAAAATCCACTACCAAGAATCTAAAAGATTAAGGAACATTGCAATATTTGTTAGCAAAGAAACTCATTGTCTTCTTAAACTATTAGACGCGAAAAGTTCAGGGGAAATTAAAGCCAATATCGTTGTCATAGTGGGAAGTGAGAATACAGCAAATTCTATTGCAGAAAAATTCAAGATCCCTTTTCATCATGTTGCACATTCGCAACAGATAGTCGCAGAGAATGAAATACTGGATATTTTGGATCGCTACAATGTAGATTTGATAGTACTGGGCAGGTACATGAGGATTTTGACTCCAAACTTTGTATGGCGATATCCAGATAGAATAATTAACATACATCCATCATTACTACCTGCATTTCCCGGTGCCTACGCATATGTGCAGGCATATGAAAGAGGGGCCAAGATTGTAGGGTGTACTGCACATTTTGTAACAGAAGACCTAGACCAGGGACCAATAATATGTCAAGAGTCATTTAGAGTGAGACCGGAAGATAGCGTAGAATCCATAAAAAGAAGGGGACAGAAACTTGAAGCGGTAACATTGCTTGAAGCAGTAACGCTGTTTCTAGAAGATCGCATAGAGGTCAACTGGGGAAGAGTAGTAATTAAAGACAAAAAATAGGACCTAAAGCTTTGAATTCCAGATTACTCGATACTTCGAACATTCATTTCATTAGTTTAATAACTCAGTAGAATATCTGTTATACTAATGTCCTTATATCATCTTAGTAATTATGAGATAAAGAGAGGCAACAAGAGGATAATAATTCCTTTAGGATCAACAGAACAGCACGGACCACACCTTCCAGTAAGTACAGACACAATAATTGCAGAGTATTTTGCAAATCAAATTACAAAAAAAATACCTTCTTATTCCCTTTCAGGTATTCCTTCTGGGGTATCATTCGAACACCGACCATTTTTCAATATTTCGATAAGCAATGATCTCCTTTCAGAACTGCTAAGTCAGATATGTATTTCGTTAGGAGAAAATGGTTTCAATCAAATAATAATAATAAATGGCCACCGCGGAAATATGGGGGTTGTGCAATATATTCCACAAAAAGTAGAAAGAATTAATTCAAAAGTAAAAGTATTTGGAATCAACTATTGGCATTTGATTGAAAGGGAATTTGATCATGGTGGTTTTGTAGAAACTTCATTAATGCTGGCGATTGCACCAAAATTAGTTCAAATGCATAAGGCCAAGAGCGGATATTTGAACAAAAAAATGTTGCATTCTACATATACGACTTTTCTGAGTAATACCTCGTCATTTAAGATCACCAGAAATGGTGTCTTGGGAGATCCCAGAAAAGCCACTAAAGAAGAGGGCAAGAAAATAATATCAATCACAATAAAGAATCTTGTAAGAACATTAAAAGAACTAGATGATCTGCTAATTCTGTAGATATATTCTAAATATAACATTTATTTTTGAAACCAATAAATCTGAAAATGTTAAATAAATAATAGAAAAAAGTATTCAAGTATGGAATTCCAAATTATTATTAACTTTAATATAGACCTTCATTAAGGAATATCATAGGTAATGATATAGATGTCTGTCGACATGGCTGTAAAGATACTTGACGAAAGTTTGGGTAAAATAGTGCTGATAAAACTGAAAGGAAGTAAAGTAATTCGTGGGAATTTACATGGTTTTGATCAACATATGAATTTGTTACTAGATAATTCAGTAGAATTACTAGACGAAGGAAAGTCAAATGAAATAGGGACTATTGTAGTAAGGGGAGATAACGTTGTTATGATATCTCCACCACCAGTCTGATAGAGTAAATTTGATGCATTTGGAGGGAAATTAGAATGACAAAAGGAACAACATCAATGGGGAAATTCACCCGAAAGAGTACCCACATAAGATGCAGAAGATGCGGTCATAACGCGTTTCACAAGAGAGACAAGCGTTGCGCAAAATGTGGATATCCAGATCCAAAAATAAGAAAATATGACTGGATTAAACGTAGAGTAATTTAGATAGTCTAAGGACAATACTTAACAGTATGTTGTAATTTAATACTTTAACTTGGACTTGTTTATCGCATCATTTTCAATTGGTTTAGGTGCAATATCTTCATTAGTTTTTCGTCAAATCAGAAAACATAGAATTGTGAAATCATGGACTAAGAAAAAAAACAATAACAACGAAGATTATTTTGATAGCAATAAAAATAGTTCCGATCTTCAAATGATGAAAAATGAGTTGGATTCGTTGGAAGTTGAAAGATCAATAATTACTAGTTCTGTGAGAAAAATACACGAGACTTTCAGACAAGGCAAGCTCAGTCAATTGGAGTTTGATAGACTAATGATAAAATATGCTGAAGATTTAGGAAAATGTGAACAAGAAATTGAGCAGACTCGATCAGTTGTTGATCTTTACGAATTAAGCTCAATAAAAAACAATCTAGTTTCTATAATAGAGGACAAGATCAAAATTATAGACGCAAGATTGAGCGAGATTTCAAACCGTAATGTCAAGATGTTGACGAGACAACCCAAACAACCAAGTCCTGATACCACACATCAAGATCTTGCTAATACCTCATTGGGTCAAGGAAACCTGGAAAAGTCACTGCATATGGAGGCAGAAAAGATAAAGAATTTGGACTATGAAATCACTCAAGCGCTCGAAAAACTTGATAGTTATGAACCCCGTAAATCAAAATCTGAATCAAAATCTGAATCAAAATCAACAGGAACAGGGAACGCACAGATTTTAGAAAAGAATTTGGATAAATCGAGTAACCTGAATGTAACCAACAAAAGGGATCCGCTTAGAAATTTCACATCATCAGACTAGATTAGAAAAATTAGATGGAAAACACTATTTCTAAGGATCCGCAAATTTTAGATTTGATTATTTCCCTATTCTGAACATTTTAGTACCACAAGTTGAGCATATCCCTTGGGTTGCCGGTTTTCCATTTTTCATTGTTATCTTCTTTTCATCATTCATAGTTCTTTTCTGTTTACACTTTACACAGTATCCTTCCATAAAAAATAGAATTCATGTGTGCATAAAAACATTATGGATTAAAAGTTTATTTTGACAAAAGATCCCACAATCATTGTTCCAATTAGGAAAACTATATAAAATTTGATCTACTAAGGTACTTTTTGCTAACTGCGCCTATGTCGCATCACGAATATTCACATTTTTACAAGATCAATGGATTTCGTGGTGTTTTTATCATACGAAAACTAAACTATGTCATTTTAGATTTCATCGCATGTTGAAAATTTATAAATAATCTCAAACTTCGTTGATTCTTAAATGAAAATTACTGTAATAGGAGCCGGAAGAGTAGGGTCCTCAGTGGCATTGAATTGCTCATTGAGAGAACTAGGGGACACCTTGCTTCTTGATATTGTGGAGGGTTTACCTCAAGGTGAGGCAATGGATATTAACCATCAATTGGCAGAACGCGGGATAGACTGTATCGCACAGGGTTCTAATAATTATGAAGATATGAGGGCATCCGACTTTGTAATTATTGTTGCGGGAGTTGGCAGAAAGCCAGGTATGACGCGTATGGATCTACTCAAAACAAATGCTGACATAGTAATGGCGGTGTGCGACAAAATTAAGAGTTATGCTCCAAATTCAAAGATAATTGTAGTGACAAATCCGCTTGACCCATTGACATATCTAGTACTAAAGTCACTTGGTGGAAAAAGAACGCAGATAATGGGTATGGGCGGGATGCTAGATCTGTCGAGATTTAAGGAACACATAAGTACGATTACTGGAATATCTAGAAATTCTGTTCAAGCTATGGTAATAAGCGAACATGGCGAGAACATGCTACCACTTGTTAGATTCTCAAGCTTGAGTGGTATACCATTAACTGAATTCATATCCGCAGAACAATCAGAAGATCTTGTGAACAAGACTAAAAAGATAGCGGCTGAAGTAATTTCATTGAAAGGCGCGACAGTTTATGCTCCTGGAAACGCAGTGTCAACAATGGTAGAAAGTATTGTAAAAAACAAAAAAACTATTCTGCCAGTATCCGCTTTACTTGAAGGTGAATATGGATATCACGATGTATGTATAGGTGTACCTTGCGTCTTCGGTCATGATGGTGCGGAGAAAATAATTGAATTAAAGCTGAATGAAAATGAATTGAAAGTCTTTGACCTAGGAGTGCAGAGTGTAAAAAATGCGATAAATAGTTTCTCACTATGAACTTGGAAACAACATACAAAATTACACAGAAATGGAACTTAGAGAAATCTTAGAAAAGCTAGCAAAGGGCGAAATATCTGTTCGAGTGGCAGAACAAGAATTAAGACTCTTTTCAATTAAGTACGTAGAAAAAAATTTAGCAAAAATAGATCCACTGCGGGAATTAAGAAGCGGAATACCAGAAGTTATTCTTGCTCAAGGAAAGGAGCTAAAGGATCTCTATAAAATTATTCTCGCTACAGTATCTAAAAAAGGATTTGCTGTCATAAGTAAAGTTAAGCCAGAATACATGGAGAAGTTACGTAAAAAATTTGAAAAGGAAAATTTGAAAGTTGAAATGGGAATTAACACGATATTAGTGTCCTCCAAGTCCCACAAATTTCCTACAAAGAATGGCAAGGTAGGCATACTTTGTGCTGGAACTTCGGACATTAAAATTGCTGAGGAAGCAAAAATTATGGCGCAAGTAATGGGCAGCGAAACTGTGGTAGAAAATGACGTAGGCATTGCAGGAATTCATCGAACACTGAAGGGCATCGCGAAAATGATAAACTCTCAAGTTCACATAATAATTGTAGTAGCTGGAATGGAGGGTGCATTAGGTTCTTTTGTTTCTTCAGTAACTGACATACCAGTAATCGGAGTTCCAACTTCAATAGGGTACGGATTTGGCTCAAATGGGGTTGCAGCGTTGGCGTCTATGCTTCAAACTTGTTCAATGGGTATGACCGTCGTGAACATTGATAATGGAATAGGGGCGGGTGCCTTTGCTGCGATGGTAGCAAATAAGATGTCAAGCGAACCTACACCCAAAATGAAAGCAATATGATGAAGATTTATAAGTAATTCATAATCTTGTCAAATTTATAAATAGGATAGAGAGGTGAATTTTCAGTTTATGGTTTATACTTCCACACTCAGAAGAATAAGAGAAAGAAAAACAAATTACAGAAAGAGAGAAAAATTGCTTATTGGTAAAAAGGATTTTGTAACTGTTAATGTAAGTGATCAAAACGTTTCAGCTCAACTAATAAGACCGGATCTGCTCGGAGACAAAGTGATGGCATCTGTACATAGTAACGAATTACTATCATATGGGTGGAAAGGTTCACGCAAGAATATACCTTCATGCTACCTAGTCGGTCTTTTATTAGGTAAAAAATGTGTCCAAAAAAAGATTATGCGGGCAATATTGTATATCGGCAAGAGGCACTTTACGACAAAAATCGCAGCATGCCTGAAAGGTTTGTCTGAGGCAGGATTAGAAATGCCATTTTCAGAAGATATTATTCCTTCTGAAGAAAGAATTCAAGGGAATCATATTGCAGAGTACGCAAAAAAAATAAAGCCAAATGTTGATCTTTACAAATCACGATTTTCGTCAAACTTAGGATTAGGTTTGGAGCCAGAAAAATATCCCAGTCATTTTTCAGAAGTAAGGGACAGGATTGTAAATGATAAGAGTGAAAAGAAATCAAATAAATCGTCTAAAGCCACTAAGTCAAAGTCGTCCAAGAAAAAAGGGGATTCAAAATGAGCAATCCTAGAAGCAATGAACAAGCAACAATATGGAAGCCACGCACTGCTCTGGGACAGATGGTTATAGAAAATAAGATTAGTTCAATGGAACAGATTTATGAAAATGGTATGCGTATTCAAGAATCTGAAATAGTAAAGCACTTGCTTCCGGATATAAAGAGCCAAGTTGTGCACGTAGGAATCGTACAGAAGCAAACTGATGCTGGAGAAATGACAAGATTTAGTGCGCTTGTTGCTGTTGGTAACGAAGCGGGATGGTTTGGGATCGGAATGGGTAAGGCATCTCAAATGAGAATTGCTATAGACAAGGCAACAATTAACTCATATCTTCACATTATTCCAGTGAAATTAGGTTGTGGTAGTTGGGAATGTCGATGCACGCAACTGCATTCGATACCTTTCAATGTGCGAGGAAGAGGCGGAAGTGTGAAAGTAGAGATTCTACCAGGACCAAGAGGATTAGGACTTGTAGCCGGTGAAAATATAAAAAATCTATTAAAACTGGCCGGGATAAAGGACGCGTGGACAAAATCATTCGGATCTACCAATACAATGACTTCTACTGCTATGGCAATATTTAATGCCCTAAACTCAACTTACATCACAGGGTGAATAAATGGCATTATTAGTAGTTAGAATGAGAGGAACTGTAAATGTGCCATATTGGGCACTGACTACCCTTAGGAATCTCTATTTGAACAAGAAATTTTCTGCCACTCTCGTTCCCGAAACAACGAATTACTTGGGAATGTTAAGAAAGATAAATCAATGGGTGGCATGGTCAAAAGCGGATTCAGATATAATAAAAATCTTGATTGAGAAAAGAGGTAAAAAGAAAAACCCAGCCTTAGAATCAAAGGATGAAAATAAGAGTAAATCTGACTACAAGGGCATTGATGAATTGGTAGATGTTATTGCAAATGATAAAATAAAATTCTCGGATCAAAATAATATTAAACCTTGGTTTAGCTTGAATCCACCACAAGGTGGTTTTAGAAGGAATACTAAAAAACAGTTCTCAGATGGCGGTATCCTTGGCAATAACAAGGAATTGCTTGAAATTGTAAAAAGAATGGTATGACTTTGTTGAAAAAAAAATGAGTTTTACATTTATATTTACACTCTTATTTTGATTGTATAGGGTATATCATACATGGCAACTAGATTGAGAAAAAGCCGCAGACATCGAGGTACAAGATATTGTGGATGGGGTCAAATAGGGCAGCATAGACAATCTGGTAGCCGAGGCGGAATAGGTGGAGCAGGAAAACATAAGCATTTTTGGATTCGAACTGTAATTGAAGAACCCGACCATTTTGGACATGATACCCTTAACTCATATAGTCGATTTTTAGTCAAAAAATGGATTAATTTGAGAGATCTTAAGAATCTCTCGCTTAGATTCAGTGGAAAAAAGGAAGATAAAACTATTCTGGATCTTCGATCATTAGGAATTCAGAAACTCTTGGGCGGCGGCAACATTAGCGAAAGTTATGTAATTAAGGTAGCACAAGCATCTGCAAGTGCTAAAAAGAAAGTAGAGTCGGCAGGAGGTAGTATAATTTCAAATGACCACAGTGCACAATGAAAGTATTGTAAGAACAGTAGTCAAGAAAGTCTCGGCTTACATTCCTCAAGTTGAGAAGCCTAAAAAGAAAATTGGATTAAGCGAGAAATTCATTTGGTGCGGAATTGCATTATTTGCATACCTTGTTATGGGTCAAATTCCACTTTATGGCGTAACAGATTCACCACAATTTGATTTCTTGGCATTTGCAAGAGTCATATTTGCTGCACAACAAGGAACATTACTAGAATTAGGAATAGGTCCGATCGTTACTGCAGGTCTGTTGATGCAGCTATTAAAGGGTTCAGAGTTAATTAAGCTAAATTTCAAGGACCCCGATGATAGGTCTCTCTTCACATCTGCAACAAAGATAGTTACTATTATCGTCATTATTGCAGAGGGTGCACTTTATGGTGTTAGTGTATATGGAGGTTTGCTGGCACATCCTAGTCTTATTCCTATTTTGATTGGGCAACTTATTGGGGCCAGTATTGTTGTAATGTATCTAGACGAACTAATTCAAAAAGGATGGGGACTAGGTTCTGGTATCAGTCTTTTCATTATGGCAGGAGTTGCTCAGGGAATTTTATGGAGTATATTCAGTCCGCTACCTGCACAAGATGGACCGGTGGGAGTAATTCCATTCATCATAGATTCTGCTATTAACGGAAACATCTCAGACGCACTCTTTAGAAGTGGTCAGCTCCCCAGTATTTTTGGTCTAATAGTTACCTCCTTAGTTCTATTGGCACTCGTGTATACTCAGGGTATTCATGTGGATATACCTATAGTATCTACAAAGTATCGAGGGTTTACTGCTGTATATCCTATAAAATTGCTATATACGTCTAACATTCCGGTTATTTTGGCCTCGGCATTACTAGCAAACGCTGTGTTTATGGGGCAGATGCTCTGGGCAAACTATAATCCTGACAATTCAAACCCATTGTTTAACGGGATTGCCCAGTTCGATCCACAAAGTTCACAACAACCAACTGGCGGAGTCTTGTATTATACCACATCTCCCAACAGTTTTGAAAATGCGCTTGCTGATCCGGTAAGGACAATACTGTATATCATATTTATGACAGCTATTGTTACCGTATTTGGTAGACTGTGGGTGGAATTAGGTGGATTATCTGCAAAGGCGGCAGCAAAGAATTTGTTGGATGCAGATGTTCAGGTTCCAGGATTTAGACGAACTCAAAGTTCAGTCCAGACACTACTGAATAAGTACATTCCAGCTGTTACAATAGCAGGAGGGATAATAATCGGACTCTTGGCATCAGTGTCAAATGTATTAAATGTATTTGGTACGGGAATTGGTATACTGCTTATGGTCGATATATTGGTTAATTATTATAACCTCCTGGTCCGAGAACAAGTAGACATCCATATGCCTAAATTGGCGGCACTCCTTGGAAGGACCTAGAAAAAAAATAGTTATTATTGTTGGTGTTCCTGGAGTAGGAAAGAGCACAATAATTTCTAATGCTACAACAACGTTACAAAAAAAAGGAACGCATTTGAGCACAGTGGTTTTTGGATCTGTTATGTTCGAGGAAGCTAAAAAATTGGGAATAAATGATAGAGATCAGATAAGAAAACAACCGATAGATGTACAGCAGAGATTACAAAATTTGACCGCTGATCATATCTCCCGCCTGAAGGATTCAATAGTAGTTGTTGATACCCATCTTTTTATAAAAACACAATCAGGTTATTATCCGGGATTACCAATGAGTCTTATTTTAAAGATAAATCCTGAAAGACTTATTTTGATAACTGCAAATTCCGAAGAAATTCTAAATAGAAGAAAAAATGACAGTACAAGGGCAAGAGATTTGATTTCAGATGACGAAATCAATAGGGATATAGAAGTTTCTTTGTCCATGATTTCATCGCTTTCTATTCTGACAGGTGCTCCATTTGAAATTATTTATAACCATGACAACATGATAGATTCTGCCACATCACTTTTGGTGGAATTACTAAAGAAATCTACCTGATTGACAAATATCAAAATGCGGGTAACATAGATATTGATATTGGGTTGACAATATAACACGTCAAGTGACCAAGAATTGAAATCGAGGAGTATACAGAATATTAGTGTAGTTATTTCAGGGAATGCAGCTGTAGGCAAGACTACACTGGCCCAAGCTCTTGCAAGGGAATTCGGATTCAAGTTGTATAATGGCGGCGACATCCTGAAGGAAATAGCCCGTCAACAAGGCTACACGATATCCGGAAATGATTGGTGGGATTCTAATGATGCGATAGGTTTTATGAAGGAACGTAAGAAGAACTCAATTTTTGACAGGCAGGTAGATGAAAAATTAATAACTATTGCTAAGAAAGGTAACGTTATTATTGCTAGCCATACACTTCCTTGGTTAACTAGTGAACCAATTACTTTTTGGCTAAGTGCTTCTCAGCGGAAAAGATCTGAAAGAATGTCAATACGCGACAAAATCACAATAGGAGAGGCTCTCGACATTGTAAAGATGAGGGATAGGGAAAATAAAAAAATCTACAAGAAAATTTATGGTTCAGCATTCGGAGAAAACCTTGAAGTATTTGATTTCATGATCAATACTGAACTTTTCTCGCTTGAATCACTTGTTTATTTGTGTAAGGAAATTATAAAGAAGATGACGATTCAGTAGTATACTAGGATGCAAAATGACATTAAGACTGGATGCATTAGAGATCATAAATGATGATGTTACTAGCACAAAGTATGGCTATCATCCTGATTCTAGACCATTGGATGTTCTTTTGGATAATGGAATTATCTTGTTGGATAAACCTTCAGGACCTACTAGCCATGAATTGGTTGCCTGGACAAAGAGAATCCTTGGGATAACTAAGGCGGGACACAGTGGTACTCTTGATCCAGGCACTACCGGTCTGCTACCAATCGGACTAGGGGATGCTACCAAAGCACTATCAATCCTATTGTTAGGACCAAAAGAATACTATGCTGTTGCGAGGATTCATCAGCAAAGGGACCATGGTTTAATTGATAGCGTGCTTGGACAATTTACTGGAGAGATTTACCAAAGGCCTCCTCAGCGATCATCTGTCAAAAGATCCACCCGAGTTAGACGAATATATGAATTACAAAGGCTAGAAAGTGCAGAGAACATCCTTTTGTTACGTGTGCTGTGTGAGGCAGGGACTTACATTAGAAAACTCGTTTATGATATCGGGGAAGTTCTTGGAACAGGAGCTACTATGTTTGAATTACGGAGGACAAGAGTAAGTGTCTTTTCAGAATCTCCCGATAATCTAGTGAGGCTACATGATTTAGTTGATGCTGTGGAGACATATAAGGAGACAAAGAAAGAGGAGAAAATTCGCTCAATTATCAAACCAATTGAAGTGGCACTCGAAGGAGTCTTGTCTGTTGCAGTAAAAGATTCTGCTGTAGATGCTCTTTGTCATGGGGCACAAGTGGCAATTCCGGGTATAGTTGCGATTGATAAAAACATTCGAAAAGGAAATTTAGTTGCAATCTATTCATTAAAAGGAGAAATTGTTGCTGTAGGTGAAGCCAATATGAATTCAGAAGAAATTAGGGAAAATGACAAAGGAATTGCGTTCAATATTAAGAGATTGATAATGAAGCCTGAGACCTATCCCCGTGGCTGGAAGAGTAATAAAAACCCGGAAAAAAAAATAAAAAATTAGGCGCGTGGTCTATTTCGGTTCTTTGTATTTTATCTTACTTGTTTAGTTTTGTGTTTTATCAAATCCTATAAAGAACTATTCGTCTTCAGACTCGTCTTCAGGACTATCTTCTGAATTTTCAGTTTCATCTTGTAGGCCAGTAGCGTTTAGCATACTGGTAACATTGGTTGTGTTAAGCATTCCTGCTGGCGGCTGTGGTGCTGTAGCGTTTGTAGCATTTGTAACTGCCTGTTCTTGTTCTTGCTCTTCTCCATCTTCAGTGTCTTCTTCATCTTGTTGTCCTGCACTTGCTTGAGCTTGTTCTTGCTCTTCTCCATCTTCAGTGTCTTCTTCATCTTGTTCTTGCTGTTGTTCTTCTCCTCGACCAGTAGCATTTGTCATATTAGTCATTTCTCCACTAGTGGCATTTGTCAAATTAACGGCTTCTCCTGCTTGAGCTTGTTCTTGCTCTTCTCCATCTTCAGTGTCTTCTTCATCTTGTTCTTGCTGTTGTTCTTCTCCTCCACCAGTAGCATTTGTCATATTAGTTTCTGCACCTGCTTGAGCTTGTTCTTGCTCTTCTCCATCTTGTTCTTCAGATAATGTCTCTGTATCGGTTGCATTTGTGGCATTAGATATAGGTTCCCCTTCCTCTAGAGCTTCTTCAGTAGTCTGATTTGTTGCAACCTCTGAGAAGTTCTTAATTTCATCGAGTTCTTCAGGGGTAGAAATGTCTAGAATAGTATCATTGCCTTGACCCTCTCCGGATATAATCTTATCCAGAATTGCAGGTGGAAGCAAACCTTCGCCAGTACTATTTTTCAAATCTTCATTAACATGTTCTATTATTTTTGTTGAGTTTGAAGGAAGAACTTCTAATAACTCAGTTCTATTTGTAACAGAGAGGGGCTCACTGTCAGGATCTTTTGTTATCGTTTCCTTAGGCAAATCATCGCCTTTAATGGCATTAGCCGGTACGGGCGGTGCTTCCCTTTCACCTTCCGGGGGTGGCGTGAATGTCGCATTTTGGTTTTCAAATGGAGGCGTTTCTGTATCAGTAGCATTTTCTTGAATATCTTCCGTGACGTTTACATCAGGTGCTTCACCTTCTGTTTGGGCGAAAATTTTTTGATATTGATTTGCCGGAACAGTCATTAGAAATGAAGCTAATAATAATACACTTACAAAACCATACATCATCAAATTCTTTTCTCGATTCATACTTGACACGACATCAATAAATTATACAATACTAATAAAACTTGCGGATCGCCAAAACATGTACTTTAACTATGATGAGTCTTATGTGTTCAACATCTGAATTAACATGTTTTGATATTATTATTTGTGTCAATTGTATTAGAGTACCAAAAAAGATGATTAATTTAGATTTCTAGAATACTAGAACTCTTCGCAATCATCATCCTTGTCGTCCCCTTCATCTTCGTCATAATCTAAGATTTCATCGTCACCGCTTCCGCAGTCAAATTCATCAGCCCCCGAACTTCCTCTAAGGATATCATCTCCTGACCCTCCTTTGAGGTCATCGCTTCCTGAACCGCCATGTAAATAGTCATCTCCTTTACCACCAATGAGATCGTCCCTATTATTTCCTCCCCATAGTCTATCATCACCACTTCCTCCTGCTATATTGTCAGAGCCCGAGCGACCTTTTAATCTATCACGATCTTCATTTCCAAATAGAAAATCATCATCGTCGTTTCCTGATATCCAATCTCTTCCTTCTTCTCCATAAATCTCATCTTCACCATCGTTTCCTTCTATTACGTCATTACCTCTTCCACCTGTTATATCATCATCTCCACTATTACCCTGGATTACATCAGTATTTCTTCCACCGTCTATCTCATCATTACCTCTGTTACCTTCAATTACATCATCATCGTCTCCTCCCAAAATGAAATCTCTACCACTATTTCCGTTTATGAAATCATCATCGTCCATTCCGTAAAGGTTATCGTTTCCTGATTTTCCCCATATTACGTCATCACCGTCTAGGCCCCAGATATTATCTTCTCCATTTGTGCCAGGCAAAAAATCATCGTCATCATCTCCTGCTATGTCGTCTGCCCACACATTACCAACAATTGATGATCCTGCAGAGCTTAACAATGCAGCTATTGCAACAAGTATTATACCACCATTAATAATCTTATACATCTCATACCTACAACATCCATAATACTAATAAAACTTGCGGATCGCCAAAACATGTACTTTAACTATGATGAGTCTTATCTGTTCAACATCTGAATTAACATGTTTTGATATTATTGTTTGTGTCAATTGTATTAGAGTACCAAAAAAGATGATGAATTTAGATTTCTAGAATATCAGTCATGAGGTTATCCTCGTTTTTAGGGACGCCTCATGAAATCTAGATTAAAGCGCCGGGAGAGGGATTTGAACCCTCGAGACCTTCACAGGTCACAAGCTTTCGGTACACGATTGGTTCCAGGCTTGCGCCCTACCAGGCTAGGCGACCCCGGCTTAGAATCTACTCGATTTTTTCTTTATATTAAGTATTAAATAAATCCCATAATATCATGAACTTGAGAACTTTATTTTTAGAAATTAATCTTCACTTAAAAGTTTTCCAGACTTCATATCGTACTCATTAATGTTGTTATGTCCCATTTTTTCGACATGTTCTTCAACATCAGAACGAAATGAAAATGTAGATCTACATTCCTTACAAATCCAAATTGATCTTAGATCATAATTTTTCATTGCAAGTTCAACTATAAAACATGCAATTTAAGTAATAAGGTAGGAAGTTACATATTATTCATTAAATAAAATCTTTCTAAAGTATTAAGTAGTTGATTTTAATGTAAAAAAGTCTGAATTGACAAAATCCTGAAGGGATTCAAGAAAAGACTATAATATGCATTATTCTATCCTCACTGTTAATGAGTGCTACCTCCATTTCAGGTGACTGTAAAAGTAATAGGCACCTCGAATGTGTGGATTGCATGTGTAAATGTCATATCCCGGGAACTATGGAGAATCTGGCAAAGAAAATTGCCAAACTTGAAAAGGAAACTCCGGGAGTTGGAGAGTCGCTCTAACCATTTTAGTCAACCTCTAACCCTAGAACCTTCATCTCGTTCTGTAGTGTTGTGTGACTTCCCTTAAATGATAAACAAACAAGATAAAATTCACTACTTTTCTGTCTGCTCGCCTTTGGTTTACATGCTGTTACTTTCAGAAATACCTTGGATGCCTGCTTTTTAACATCTCCTGAGTGTCTTCCTTCGAAGATCTTGAATACCGCATTTCCTCCAATTTTCAAAAGTTTTGTCGAAATCTGCAATGCAACTAAGGTGAGCGATATTTGTCTTTCATGATCATAATGCCATATTCCACTGACCTTTGGAGATAGATCAGACAATACTACATCAAATGAAAATGGAAATTTTTTCTTTATGATTTCCACGACATTTGGATCCTCTATGTCTACCAGCATTGTCGAGATTCCGGCAATAGGTTGAATGGGATCTATGTCAATACCAACAACCTTTCCATTTGGGTCCGAAAGTTTTTTTGAGACTTGCAACCATCCACCTGGCGCACAACCAATATCCAAAATGGTATCATTTTGTTTTAATAAATGGTGTTTTTTGTTTATCTCTAATAGTTTGTATGAAGACCTGCTACGATAGCCCTGGTCTTTGGCTAACTTTCTATACTGATCCCGTAGAGCGCTTTCTATTTTCATATAATTGGATTCATTTTCTCCTCCGTTTTTTCAAGTTTTGTAATAATTGCCTTTCTGAAATTCATATCATTAATCTTTTTTAATATCTCGTACAAAACAGGCGAGCTTTTTAATAGAGAGATTAGAATTCAAGAATATCCACCAAATTCATCTATTACTAAGTAAAGTATTTTTTCATAATATTTTT